>JAESTB010000454.1 GCA_016763815.1 Arenicella sp. | reverse complement strand
CGGCATGGTGTTATACCTCCGGACGATAGTCCAATTTTGCGATTATTGTGAGAAAATTCGGTGATTTTTACACCGAACATGACTGATTATTAACGTAGACGTTAATTGTATGTTTTATACAACGGAAGTGTTGCAAAAGCATGACAGTTCGTCCACAACTAAAGTTCAATTGTCAGTGTTTTTTTGACTATATTATGGACTTTTGATCAATTTAGACTCGATATGACTATTTTATGGATGGTTTAATGCTTGTTCGTTTTGGTCATAACCAGTAAAGTCATGATCGATAAAAAATAACCCACCCCCCGAACCTTCATGGAATTCCTGCCTAATTTACAAAGTGCGCTCGGTTTGATCGCTTTTCCGCTGATCGCCATGCTGTTCTGCAAAGGACCCAAGCGCTTCAACTTTCGCCTTTGGCTATTGGTTGTCGGCTTGCAAGTGACGCTGGCCCTAGTGTTTTTGAAGGTGCCGTGGTTCCAGTCTATGTTTTCTGGCATGAACCAAGCGGTTCTAGCATTACAAGCAGCGACCAATGCGGGTACAAGTTTTGTGTTTGGTTATTTGGGCGGAGGCGATTTGCCATTTTCTGAGCTTCAACCGGGCTCTAGCTATATTTTGGCGTTTCAGGCATTTCCGCTAATTATTGTGATTGGCGCATTAACGGCTCTGTTATCTCATTGGCGTATTCTGCCGATCATCATCGAAGGTTTGGCAAAGGTATTTACTAAAACACTGAATATAGGCGGCGCTGTCGCCTTGTCTGGTGCGGCTAATATCTTTATTGGCATGATCGAAGCGCCATTGTTTATCCGTAACAGTATTAAAAAACTGAGCTATTCCGAATTATTTTTAGTGATGACGTTAGGTATGTCGACGGTCGCGGGAACGGTGTTAGTTTTATACTCGACTTTTCTAAATCAGGTGATTGATGATGCCGTTGGGCATGTTTTAACCGCCTCTATCATGAGCGTACCGGCGGCGGTGATGATTTCCCTGAGCATGGTGCCGCAACAAGGTCCGCCGACCGCGTCGGGTGCTGAAATCGCCTTCGATTACAGTGGCCCAATGGACGCTATCTCGCAAGGTGCGGTTAGTGCGATGCAGATGATGCTTGGTATTCTGGCCTTGATAATCACCTTTATTGCGCTAGTGACATTGGTTAATTTAGGCCTTGGTCTGCTGCCCGATTACAACGGCTTGCCGATTTCTCTCGAGCGCGTGCTTGGCTGGGTTATGGCGCCGCTGTGCTGGTTGATGGGTATTCCGTGGGAAGAAGCGACCACGGCGGGTACGCTGATGGGCGTGAAAACCATCTTTAACGAATTCTTAGCGTTTATTCAACAGAGCCAATTGCCAGCTGACGCGCTTAGCCCACGCAGTGACTTAATCCTTACCTATGCGCTTTGTGGGTTCGCTAACTTTGGCAGTTTGGGTATCTTAATTGGCGGGCTCTCAGCGATGGCGCCGGAACGTCGTGAAGAAATCACTCGTCTTGGTTTGTTAAGCATTGTCAGCGGTACCTTAGCCACTTGCATGACGGCCAGTGTGATCGGTGTTCTGACGATGGCTTAGCCCGTGTTAATTTTCAGTTGCTAGAAACTAACTAGAGACCTCTAACAGTTATAGGCGCTCTAAATACTTGAGTAACGCTTCTGGGTCGTCGGTAATAATGCCATCGACCCCCAGCCTTATAAGTCGTGCCCATTGTCGTTTGCTGTTAGCTGTCCACGGAATGACCGCCAAACCAGCATCTTGAATCTGCTCTACGTCACGCCGGCCAAGTAATGAATGATGTGGTGAGATGATGTCAGCGCCAACTGATTCAGCCGCTGCTAACCAATCCTCAGGCTTGTCTTTGAATAAAGCGGCAAGCTGTAGGTCTGGCGCAATTTCATTTGCCGCGATTAAGGTTGCCGGGTCGAAAGACTGCAGGGTAACGCGAGATGCTAAACCATATTGTTGCACCACTTTTAATACCGCTGCGACAAAATCTTCAGCGGCGGGTTGAGCGTGCGGTGTATTAGGGTCGCTTTTGGTCTCGATATTAAAGGCCACGGTTTTGGCGTTTGCCAAGCCTGAGTTAGCAACCATTTCAAACACTTCTGCTAGCGTTGGGATTTCAGTGCCAGCCACGGTTACTTGGCTTTCAAACCTTGGGTTTTTCTTGCTTCCACAGTCAAATTGCTTTATCTGTTCGAGGCTAAGTTGATGAACCCATAAGTCTTGTTCTACCGCAGAGCCATCTTTGTATTGACAGATCACAGGGTTGATTTTTTGATCGTGTAGCACCACTACAACGCCGTCTTTGCTCACGCCCATGTCAAATTCAAGCGTATCGACGCCCAATTCTAAGGCATGTTTCAAACCTGGTAAGGAGTTCTCAGGGAGCACCGCTCTGGCGCCTCGGTGGCCTTGTACTTCGATAGCGTCGGCGGGATTAGCTTCGATCATGGATAGTAAACTTAGTGCAAGTATTAGTGCTTTCATTAGCATTTGGACTATACAGAGACCTAAGCATAAGTGCAGCACAAGATTAGCTGACTAATTAGTTTCCGATGTTTTCACTGCAGTCATTAAATAACAGTCGTAGATAAATATTAGGCACTTAGCTTTTATGCTGAGGTCTTACTTTAGGGAACCTTAGATCTCATAGTTGATTTAAATCGACAGTAGCATAGTTTGATGACAACTTAATTAGTTCCAGATACCGTCTTCGGTTTTACCTTGAATGCTGCAATCGCCTTTTTTGAACGCCATCTCTCGGCCATCCTCGTGTTTAGCAAAGTAGTCTCTACTAACCGCCACGATGGTCGGCGTTAATAGTATCAGCGCAGTGACATTGACTAAGGTCATAAGGCCGAGCGCCATATCGGCCGCGCTCCATACCGCATCTAAACGAGCCCCCGAGCCCCACAGTACCATGGCCAGATACCCTACGGTATAGACACTATTGCCCCACTTATTATCAATGCCAAAAATTCTGAGATTGCTTTGCGCGTAAGCATAATTAGCCACCACTGAGGTAAAGGCAAATAAGGTGATCGCAATAGAGACGAAGTGTAAACCTGAGCTTCCAATATGGTGGGCCATCGCGTCTTGGGTTAGCCGTATGCCCGTCATCTCACCGGTAGGGATATCGCCGGCAAGTAAAATAATTACCGCAGTACAGGTGCAAAGAATAATAGTGTCGAAGAACACACCCAGCATTTGGATATAGCCCTGCGTTGCTGGGTGGTTTGGGTTTGGTGACGCACTGGCGGCCGCATGCGGTGCGCTGCCAGAGCCAGCTTCATTCGAGTAAAGCCCACGTTGGATGCCGGCCTTTAATGCGGCACCCAGCGCACCCGCGCCAGCTTCTTGTAGGCCGAAAGCTGAGCTAACAATATCAAGCAACATATCAGGCACGGCGGCGATATTGAAGATGGTTACACCCAGCGCGGTAATAATATAAGCGACGCCCATGAACGGCACTACCAACTCGGCGAAACGGGCAATAGTTCGTAGGCCGCCGATTACAATGGCGCCCGCTAGAACGGTGATTACTAAGCCGGAATATAGTGTTGGGATTTGATAGGCATTGTTTAAGGCATCCGCAATGGTGTTGGCCTGCATGGCACTGAAAAACAAGCCGTAGCCAAGAAACAAGCAAATAGAGAACAGCACCGCGAGCCATTTAATACCGAGGCCTTGCTGAATATAATACGCTGGGCCACCACGAAACTCGCTGTTATGGTCGCGTACTTTATATACCTGCGCTAATAAGCTCTCGGCGAAACCGGTAGCCATGCCCAGTAAGGCGATAACCCACATCCAGAACACCGCGCCTGCGCCACCAACTGATATCGCCATGGCAACACCCGCCAAGTTGCCAGTGCCAACGCGCGCGGAAAGGCTGGTACACAGTGCCTGAAACGAGCTGATGCCCTGGCTATCTGATTTAGTGCTACTGCGAATCAGGCCGAACATATGGCCAAAGTGCTTGAATTGTACTAAGCCTAAGGATGCTGAAAACCAGACGCCGGCAACCACTAGTAAAACGATTAAAACGCTATAGTCGCCCCATAGTATGTTGTTGATAAAGACGATTGTGGTGTCGAGCATAGGGACGATTTATTTAAATTAGAGAGCCAACGATTGTGCGTTGTTCTAGCTAAATTTCAAACTGTTTTGAGTACTATTCTGGTTAACCGGTCAGGAGTAGCGTTGCTACTGCGAGAAGAATCGCTGCGGCAGGCTATTGGTTTAGGGCTGGGCGATCCATTTGCCGCAGCCCTGTCTGTCAGCTGAGATGGGGCTTAGCGCGAAATTGCCTCGAGGCTAGAAATCGTTTGCACGCAGGCATGTGCGGCTTCTTTGCCTTTCTCTATAAAATGCTGTTTGAAAAAAGTGATGTGTTCTTTGCCAGCATGAAAGTGATGCGGCGTAAGCACGGCTGAGAAGACTGGGACACCGGTGTCCATTTGCGCGCGCATTAAACCGTCAATTACTGTAGAGGCAACGAAATCATGTCGATAAATTCCGCCATCAACAACCAGTCCGGCGGCAACAATGCCCGCGTATTCGCCAGTTTCGGCTAAGGTCTTAGCGTGTAACGGGATTTCATAAGCACCCGGTAGTTCGAAGAAATCAACTGTGAGATTGCTCAAGCTGGCGAACTCAGTAGCAAAGGAGTCGCGTAATTGGTCGACGATATCTCTATGCCAACAGGCTTGAATAAAGGCGATTCGTTTTGAATCTGAAGAAGGTTTTGTCATCGTGTTAACTCAATCTGAATAATAAATTGAGGGCAAACAAGGGGTGATGCAAACGGTTCGTGCCAGTGCACGAAGCGAAACAGTCTCCACCTTATTCTCATAACCAGACTATAACTGTCGGCCTTGGAATCTCACCAAGTCTGCTTGTCCTTCTAAGTAACTGAATCACTAGAAGCGCCCGCGGGCTACACAATTAGCTTCGATCGAAAAGCTTTTGTGATTACCGCCGGTGGGGAATTACACCCCGCCCTGAGAACCCCGATAAAGGTATCGGGGCGACGATTATAGTCAAAACTTAGGCCGGAGTATACGATCGAAATAGAGGTCTTTAGCGATGCGTTCTAATTTTTCTTTCTACGGTTACTATCCAATTGAAACTTGAACGGTGTAAGCTGTGTCAATGAAATCGAATAATGCCACTCAGATCGCCTCAAAATCTAAACCGTTATGGCATGGCGTAATCTTAGTTGCCGGAGGCGCGGTAGGCGCTGGTATGTTTGCTTTGCCATTTGTCTCAGCAGGTGCCTGGTTTTATTGGGCGGTAATTGGTCTAGCGACGGTCTGCTTGTTTACCTGTCTATCCGCGTTACTACTAATTGAAGTCAATGTTCGATATCCGCTCGGCAGCAGTTTTGACACGCTTATACGAGACTCTTTAGGCGGCGCATGGGCTCGCATCAATAATGTCTCGATTGGCTTTATTATGTTTATCTTGATGTACGCTTATATCACCGCTGGCGCTGGTATCTTGGACAGTAGTGTTGCTCATCTTTTGGCTGACAATCGAGCTGTTCCAAAACCGGTGTTTAGCTTTATATTTGCCAGCATCGCGGGATTGTCTATTTGGTTTGGGACTACTACTGTTAGTCGCCTCAGTACGGTATTGATGGTTGCGATGTGCGGCGCGTTTTTGACTGCGAATTCCGGCTTGCTCGACTCGCTTGACCTGGCGGTTTTATTGGCTAGAAACACCGGTGAACCTGCTTACCTATGGTCAGCGCTGCCTGTTTTTGTAACGGCTTTTGCCTGCGCTGGTTTGGTGCCAAGTTTGGCTAGCCACTATAACAATCAGGCTGACAGAATCGGCTTAGCTGTTTTGCTTGGCTTGTTGTTGGCGATGCTGGTATACGTGATCTGGTTAGGCGCGACCTTAGGCAATATACCCAGAGCCGGGTTTGTTGATGCCGCGGCTAACGGCGGTGGTTTGAGTGCCTTAGTGTCGATGTTGCAGAGCGATACCAGCACCAGACTGATTAACGCTAGCCTTACGTGGTTCTCACACTTTGCGGTGATTACTTCATTTCTGAGTGTAGGTTTGGGCTTGGTTCACTTCATTGCTGACCGATTTAATATTGATGCCAGCCCACTTGGTCGTGCTCAATCGGTTGCATTGGCATTCTGCCCACCACTGATCGCCAGTGTTGTTGCGCCTTACGGCTTCGTCTCATCGATTGCCTATGCCGGGATGTTTGTTGCCTTTAGTTTCTTTATCGTGCCGGCACTTATGTATCGCAAACTCGCCCTAGTGGATAGCCATATCGGCCAGAGCCGGTGGATTTTAGTGTTTTTTTTTGGGGTGTTAGTTATCGTGCTTAAACTGTTGACGGTTATTGCTTGGTTACCAAATTACCCGTAATTTTATAGCTGATTTATAGGGCGTTGTGAGCTCATGGGCTATCGGTTGCGGTCTTTTCGGCCGTTAGGCCGTAATGCCAAGTGATGCATTCAGCACACGAGAGTGGTATATTTTGCAAAAATTTTCATTTAGTGGCGGCGATTAAGCTTATACATAGTGAATCAAGAGTTTGCACTTAAACAATTAGGGCCTATCATGAAAAAAATTGCAGGACTTATCAGTGTGGCAGCGATATTAATCTCGTCTGCACAAGTACACGCGCAGCATGTAGGCACCATTGGCATCGGTGATATCACGTACAATATCGAAGCAAATAGCGGTGCCCGAACAGACCTCCGCTCGCCGGAGTATGTTCTCAGCGCTTTAAACAACGGCATCAGTGGTGGTTTGACTAAAATTCGCAAGTTCAAGGTATTGGGTTACCCACAATTGACTGCGCGAATTGACGAGCAAGATCGTACTCTTGATGGTTACTACAAGAGCAAATACACTGGCAACGCTTTATTGCAAGCAGGTTTAGACTACATACTCAAGGCTAATGTCTCCGAGTTCGGTATCGTTAAGCAAGAGTCTGGTAAGCCTGGAGCGGCAATTGGATTGATGGTCATTGAATTTAAATTGATCGGCGTTGCTGACGCGACTAACGATTTAAGTTCTAAAGTGATCGCCCGAGTTTACAGACCAAAAGACCCAAAGACTGCCAGTGCAGGCGACCAAGCAGCCGCCCAGCAACTACTAGATAGAGCGATTCAGCAAGCCATTAAGCAATTAGTCGATCAAGTGGTCACTAATCTTTTTCCTATTCGAGTGATGAAAATTTCCGAAAATGGTGTGATTACCTTGAATTACGGCAAAGGCTTGCTGAAGGTAGGCGACACGGTGATGGTCTATCCGATCGGCACCGATACCACCGTTGATGAGTTCGGCGAACCTGTTGGCGTGGCAATTTCAAGCTTACAAATTACTAGTACTGAGAAAAAATTTGCCGTTGCTAAAATAGTTGATAAGCAGCAAGAATTAAAGAAAGGTCAAAAAGGCCAACTGATCTTGACTGGTGGCTAAGCCTGTTTTGCTTTAGAAGGGAATTGTAAGAAATGCCTATAGCGCTAATTTTTCTAGGTACGGACTTGCTAGGGCATGGGTGTTAACGCGTGCACCTAGTCGAGTTGCTAGCATATACATGCCACCGAGTTTTCTATGTAGGTAAAGAATGTCGGTCGGAGGGGTTTGCCAAAATTCTTTAAAGCGATAGCCATCTTGGCTCAGTTGCGACAGCCCGTCTGATAATTGTCCGGTTTTGAAGTCGTATAAACCAGGTTTAGAAAAAGGTTCCAAGGCGATACTGAATACGGCCACCAAAAACTCTTGATACTCAGTGCTCGCTTCACTTGCTTTATAGCCAAGCTTGTCAGCAGCGATGATAATCGCGTCGTCGTCGTCGGCCGCGACGGCCCTCAGTAAACGCTTATAGTCGATCGCGAAACGCTGGCTAAATCGGCGGCTTGCGCCAAAATCTAAAAGTGCAATTTTATGTGTGTCGTGCTGGAAAAGGTAATTAGCAAAATTGGCGTCAGTCTGCATTAAGCGCAACTCGAACAACTCTTTAAGGGTTAGCTCGAACATCGCCGTCATTAAGTCGTCAACCAGAGACGGGTCTAGTTCGCCAAGGGACTCGATCGGTTCACCGCTGAGAAAGTCCATCGCTAGAATTCGTTCGGTACTTAATTCAGGGTAATGCTTAGGGATTACATAATTCTTCTGATCGCCTAATACCTCACGGAGCGCCTCTAGGTATTCGGCTTCTTGCAGATAGTTTGCCTCTTCATGCAATTGCAGTTTTGCATCTCGAAGAAGGTCAGTGATGTCCATATGCTTTGGCAGTAGT
>JAESTB010000453.1 GCA_016763815.1 Arenicella sp. | reverse complement strand
TCTTTGCCACCAATACCTCGGCGATTCCAATTGATGATGTTGCTGCAAAGGCGCAATACCCCGAACGCATTGTTGGCATGCATTATTTCTCACCGGTTGAAAAAATGCCTCTGCTTGAGGTGATCAAAGGCAGTAAAACCGCTGACTGGGCAACGGCTACGGCTGTTGAGCTGGGTAAAAAACAAGGTAAGACTGTTATCGTAGTGAACGATGGCCCAGGTTTTTATACCACTCGGGTACTGGTGCCGTTCATCATGGAAGCGGTGCGCTTACTACTTGAGGGCGTCTCGATCGAAGAGGTCGATGCCGCGCTCGAAACGTTTGGTATGCCGGTTGGCCCGATTAAGCTAATGGATGAAGTAGGTATTGATGTTGGTGCCCATATCGTGGTCACTTTAAACCAGGCGTTTGGCGATCGTATACCGTTAATCGACGGCGTCGACAAAGTACTGAATGACGACCGAAAAGGTAAAAAGAACGGTCGTGGTTTTTATGATTACAGCGAGGCGTCGAAAGGTGAAAATGTTGATCCGAGCATCTATAAGGTAATGGGCGTTGAGAATGCTGGTCGAACTGAGTTAAGTCGTATCGAAATTACCGATCGCATTGTTTTAACCATGCTTAACGAAGCCGCTTATTGTTTACATGAAGATATTTTACGCAGCGCCCGCGACGGTGATATAGGGGCGATATTTGGCCTTGGCTTCCCGCCATTTCTGGGTGGCCCATTCCGCTACATGGACACGCTTGGCGTAGCCGAGGTAGTTAGCAAGCTTGAGGGGCTAAAGGCGCTGCATGGCGAACGGTTTACCCCAGCGCCATTGCTGCTTGAGCTAGCTAAGTCAGGCAAAGGTTTTTACTCATAAATTTTGCTTAAAGAGCCTAGTTTTGCCGAGTGTTATACGGGTGGTATAGTTACTATTAATAAATGTTTATGCCACTCATATAACAAAAAGCTGGATTAAAACCAGAGGTATTTGATGAATTTAATTTTGATTGCCGTGCCATTTTTCTTTGCATTGATCCTTATCGAATTGGCGTACGGAAAGATCAAAGGCACAGACTATTATCGAGTAAATGATGGTCTAACCAGCTTGGCTACAGGGTCAATAAATCAGTTAGTTAACCTCTCTAAATCGTTGATTCCATTCACCGTTTATGTGGCGATTCACCAACATTACGCGCTCTTTGATCTGGGCGATTCCGCACTGATCTGGGTTATCGCGTTCGTTGCTTATGATTTTTGCTACTACTGGAATCATCGCTTTGGCCATGAAATGAATCTTTTATGGGCCGCGCACGTGATTCATCACTCAAGTGAAGAGTATAATTTGACCACCGCCTTACGCCAGACGGGTAGCAGCTTTCTGTCTTTTATCTTTTACCTTCCGCTGGCATTGCTGGGCTTTGACCCGCTAATAATTATCGCAGTTGGCGCATTGAATCTTATTTATCAGTTCTGGGTGCATACCCGTCATGTCGGTAAACTCGGTTGGTTTGAGTTGTTTTTTGTAACGCCATCAAATCATCGTGGACATCATGCGCAGAACACGGTGTATATCGACCGAAATTACGGTGGCGTTTTTATTATCTGGGATCGACTGTTTGGCAGCTATCAAGAAGAGCTGGAACACGACAAACCAATTTTCGGCATTCGTGGTGCAGTCAAAAGTTGGAACCCGATTGTGGTTAACCTACAGGTCTATCGCCAGTTATTTCAAGACGCGCTGCATACCAAAAGCTGGTGGCATAAATTGACTCTTTGGTTTCGAAGAACAGGGTGGCGGCCGCCTGATGTTATCGACGCATACCCGATCGCAAAGAGCGATGACCTTTCTAACTTCAAAAAGTATCAAACTGAGGTGCCTAACGCATTGAAGGCACACTGTATTATTCAATACGTGGCGACGGTGGCTATAGCCTTAGCATTGTCATTGAATTTTTCAAGCATGAGCCTACTTGAGCATATGGTGATCGTAGCGTTTGCGATTATTAGTAGCGTTTCAATAGGTGCGCTAATGGAGAACCAGCACTATGCCGGAGTGCTTGAATGGTTACGCTTGACGATATTAGTAATTGCGGCAACGCTATTCCCGTTGCCACAGGCCTTATCGATATTTTTAGTCGTATGCGTGCTGGTTTGTACGCCTCTATTATGGATCGGGCGCAGCCGAGCGTTACAGCTAGCTGTATAGTAAGCGCTGCGGCTGTCTGTATATGATAGCCGCTTAGCCATGATTTTCTCTCGCTGAGATGCTCAGTGGTTTTCTGACTCGACGGAAAGTGATAGCATCGCTGGCATGAATGTTTCAGATTTTTCTTACCAGTTACCCGACCAACTAATCGCACAGTTTCCTCCGGAAAATCGTGCCGACAGCCGTTTGCTTAAAGTCATGCAAGGCCGAGAGTTTGAAGAGGGTGTTTTCTCCTCTATTGTCGATGAATTTCGCGCTGGCGACTTGCTGGTGCTCAATAATACCAAGGTTATTCCGGCACGCGTATTTGCTAAAAAAGACACCGGCGGTAAATTGGAGATACTGCTCGAACGCATTACCAGTGAGCATAGTTTTTTAGCTCAGGTTCGCTCCAGCAAATCACCAAAAATCGGTCAGCGAATCATCGCCGATGATGACCCCGATACACAGATTGTTGTCAGCGGTCGCCAAGGTCAGTTTTTCGAAATTGAAATCAAACAAAAGGGCAGCTTATTCGATTGGTTCGAGCGAGTAGGGCATATGCCATTGCCTCCCTATATTGATAGAGCTGACAACAGCGCAGACAGAGATCGTTATCAAACCGTATTCGCCGAGCGCCAAGGCGCGGTCGCGGCACCAACCGCAGGCTTGCATTACGACGATGAACTGCTTAATCGTATTCGTCAGGCCGGTGTTCGCGTCGAGACAATAACGTTACACGTCGGTGCCGGCACCTACCAACCAGTGCGCGTCGACAACGTCGACGATCATCAAATGCACTCTGAAAGCATAGAAGTTTCGCAAGCGGTCTGCGACGCGATAAATGAAACTAAAGAGAACGGCGGGCGCGTAATCGCGGTCGGCACCACGGTGGTACGCTCATTGGAAACAGCGGCTAAAGAACGT
>JAESTB010000452.1 GCA_016763815.1 Arenicella sp. | reverse complement strand
TTCGCTATCAACGGCCTCAACTCGGCCTAGCAAATCTACCAACGAATCTCTTTGTTGCTTGATCGCGCGACCTATTTCTTCAGTCATTGCGTCTTTAGGAGCCTTTACACGCAACTTATCGTCACTCACAGAAATGTAAATATCCGCTTTCTTGAGTTCTGACAGTAGGGTTAATAAATCCATAGTCGGCCGGCCCATAATTTATGAGTTGTGAATTAAATCCAATAGGTCCAAAGTAGAGTTACTCTCAAACGCCTGCTCTATCGATAAGCTTATATTCTCTACTTCTTCGCCACTGGCAATAACCTCACGGCACAACTCAGCCACCGCCTCGATATCGCCATCTTCTTTAATAAATTTTGCTAAATCCAAAGTCTTACCTAAACTCATCTCTTCAATCAACCTAGCGTTGTAAAATTGATCAAACGCTCTAGGCAAAATAACCTGAGGTACTCTCACATTAATAGCGTCAGCTATTGTGCCAATACCCCCATGGTGCAACACCAGTTCGGCGCCAGCTAGCGCCTTTCTTAAATCAATTCTGCCGATCACATTCTCACGCTTACCATTCGAAATACGAACGGCGACGTTACTCGCAATAAACAATCCAGATTTATTCAAGATGAGACAGAGCCGCTCAAAGTTACCTATTTCAGTGGTAGTAGCAGAGAAAGCAGATCCGGTGGTGTAACCAATTTCAGCGTCGAGCACAATAGATGAGGCACTATCATCCATCGCAATATTCATTTCAGGAAAACCTAAAAAAATCAGCTCGCCATTATGCTTAGCCGTCGATTTCTTAGAGAAATTTGACGGGTACATACAAATGGTAGCCAGATATGTAGACAATTGGGCTTTGATTGGAAGAGCCGTAAGCCCTAATTTTTTTCTGAACTTATTTTTAATTACCAAACAATCCGACTCGAACTTTGAATTAAGTTCCTCATCACACGCGTTTGCATTTGGGTTATCAAGGTCATACGGGCTGTAAGACAGTCTAGCCATTGGAATATTACTTGATTCGCAAGCCCAAATTGCGCCGTCACAATAGCCGAGAGTAAACACCATGACCTTTTCATCGACTGAAAGCCTCTCGACTAGATGAAATACGCTTTCAATCGAGAATTGCGCACAACTGGTGAAATGATGAAGGTCGGCCTCATAATTCTCAAGATTGCCACTTAAAGACACCATCTCATTGTATTCCGCTTCACTGCATACACCGTGGTAGTCAATACCGTTTTGAATTGCAAATGCCTTAAAAACCGAGTACCCGATTAGAGACACTCTTATTTGATGATCATTAAGTAACTTACATAATTTGATGGCTGGAATAATGTCACCCAAACTTCCAAGAGATACCAATATCAACTTCATAAGATGATAACGAGCATTGAGGATTGAGAGTTTTTACGCCCTAGACCGTCATCGCTTATTAGTTCAGAACCTCCGAGATCTCTCATGGGTAAGCCCGAATCTAAATCATTGACTATAATCAGTTCCAGATTATCAATAATGCTTTCCAACATAATTCTTCCTTGTATATTGTTATTATAACGCTTAGTTTCTAACTGTTTTCTGTCTGATTTATAACTCACAAATTCAGGAAATCAGAAAGTACGAAAAAATAATCAAGCAACATCCTGTTTGACAAATGTATAATACACTATTTTTTAATATTCCCTAATTAGTGACATCAAAGCTAACATTGTGGGTACATGCGGGGATTGATTTCTCGCCATCAACACAATAGCTAAACAGAACTATCACTCTCAACTCACGGCTATTCTCAAACAGAACGAGAACAGCGTAGCCGTTCAAGATCTATGCTGTAAGCATGGCACGAGCAGCACAACCTTCTACAAATATGGCCGCATGGATGCGTCAACGAGCTTCGAGCGGAAAACGTGCGCCTCAAGAAGAGTTACACTGAAAAGCGTCTAAAGCCGAGATTCGGCAACAAGCCCTTAAGGGAAAGTACTCACTTTTAATTTCGTACTCGCCAAAAAACCGGAAACCTTGGCTTACCGTTCTTGGTCAAGCCATTATATTTATACGTTACAACTGTGCCGACCGGTGGTGGATTTTTTCTTTGGGCATCACTAAATCCCGAGCCAATTTTAAATTGAATGCCACTTGGCATTTGTACCGTGATACTGCCCATGACAGCAGCCAAACGCCCTTTTCCCTTGTTGTGTGCAATAACCTGTGCTTCGGCATCATTCTTTAGTTTAATTTTTAGCAAATCATCTGATCGCCCTCCACGATAGGCGGCGACTTTTGACTTAAGCATAAAGCCCTCTCCACCCTCGGCATTCAGTTTTAACAACAGAGCGCGTAAACTTTCTAACGTGTTAGGTGCTTCTCGTTGCTCAACAACCTGCCAGTATTGATTACCGTGTTGAGCATGTAGTCTCTGCATTTGTTGGTAACGCGCCGAAAAATCTCCCTTGGCCTGTGGTAACTCGAAAACCATTAATGTGATTTTACGCCAACCTTCATGTGGCTTACTTCGGCGCACTAGGCCCGAGACTTCATCAAAGGTTTGCCGACCACCCCAAAGCTCGCCATCTAAAGGCGTACTTGGTAGCGATTCGAGGAACCATTGTGGCGCTGCAAATTGTTTCCCCCCACGAGAATTTAAGTGGCTACCATCCCAATAAACGCGGACACCATCTAACTTCTCACTTAGAAAGTAATCATCCAACGAGTGCTTTTGCGGGTCAAAGCTGCTTGCTAATAAGAACGAAAATCGAGTCTCTGCTGCTGCAATGCTAAACAATAGCTCGAGTAAAAAGAACAGTAATACTAAAAATTTCATCTTGAATTTGCTCCTTGCGCTGACGAATAATTTGATAAGTAACCTTGTTAACTTAGATGCTATCCCTGCATCTAGTGCTAGCTTAACAAAGAGCCTTGATCACATAAAGCTTATCAATAAACTCAAGACGGTCATTTATTCGGTGTGTTAGACGCCGCTTAATTGGCGTGTAGCTCGAGTTCTCTGGAGCTGTAGCACATACAGGCTCTGATTGAATTTAGGTCAACGTAAGCCATGCGCGACAGTACGGCTCTATCATCAAGTAACGCTTGGCTTTTGAAGCGGCCTTCCCAAGAACGACCGGAGCACTTATTTTCTTTGTTCGCTTGACATGCAGTAGACTCGTTGACAATTATCATAAACATAGGGAATGTAACATAATCGGCCACGCCATTATCTCAAGCTGGTTTCGCCGGTGTTCATAGCGTTGGGAAGTGAGTCGGTCATGACCGCATAAGTACGCACGTCGTACACAGCGAGATACGCAGTGACAACAGGGTATGTTAGCAAGCGACACTAATGCTTTTCGGGGGAGCCCACCCTTTTCTCCAAATTTAATCCTTTGAGTACTCAGGTTCTCACGTTAAACCGAGTGTTGCAATAGTAGAAATGGGTGATGAGATGGATACCTCGATTTACGGCATCAATGCGCCAAAATGAGGTCTCATCAACTTCAGCATACGAGGTATCCACCGTGAACAATCATTAGCATCGATTTAGCAAAAGCGTTTTCCAAGTTGCCATTTTCTGCAGTAATAAAATCACAAGTAACAAAATGCTTACTCGAAAAAAGTTGCTCGAGTTTTTGGCCCCCATGAACCTT
>JAESTB010000451.1 GCA_016763815.1 Arenicella sp. | reverse complement strand
TAATCTCTTTGATTGTTGCTTAAAAGAATATTCGTCTAACGTCAATTTGCGATTATCCATCACCACAGCGTGATTGGCCTGACGACTGTTGAATCAAACTATTCTAGAACGAGGAGAGAATTTCAATGTATAAACCCGCGCGCTTTCTAGCCAAATTGGTTACGGTTTTAGTGCTAAGCCCGCTGTGCAATTTGAATGCTGCAGACCGTATTCACCTGCTTGTGCCTGGCGGAGCTGGAGGAGGTTGGGATTCAACCGCAAGAGGTGTTGGTGAATCGTTAGCAAAAAGTGGCCTGGTAAATGTTGCATCGTATCAAAACCTATCGGGTGGCGGTGGAAGCAAAGCAATGGCCCACTTAATAGAAACCGCTGATCGCCAGACGGATACCCTCATGATCAGCTCTACTCCCATTATCCTAAGATCGCTGCAAGGTGTTTTTCCACAATCTTGGAAAGACCTGACCCCAGTCGCCAGTGTTATTGTCGATTACGGTGCGTTAGTCGTGCGAGCCGATTCTGGTTTTCGGAGCTGGAGTGATGTTCTAGATAAATTCAGGGAACACCCTAAGTCAATCAATGTAGCGGGTGGCTCGGCACTTGGAAGTATGGATCATTTGGTGGCCGCATTAGCGTTTAAGGAGTCTGGTCTTGATCCACAAGAAGTGAAGTACATTCCGTACAATGCCGGTGCTCAAGCAATGGTTGGTTTGTTGTCTGGCGAATGCCAGTTGTTGTCAACAGGGCTTAGTGAAGCGATCTCCTTAGCTAAACAAGGTGAAGTTCGGATTTTAGCAATGACAGCCCCGAAACGTTTAAGCAGCTCCCCAGATATCCCAACATTGGTCGAACAAGGTTCGAATGCAGTTTTTCTAAATTGGCGTGGTTTTTTTGGTCCGCCTGGGCTGAGCGATGAAAAACAAAAGGAATATAAACAACTTTTTTTAGAAATGTATAAAACCGAACAGTGGCAGACCATACGAGATTCCAGAGGTTGGAGCGATTTTTACACTGACGATAAAGACTTTGTAGAGTTTTTAGAAGAACAAGAAAAACAACTTTCCGCCTTAATGAAAGACTTAGATTTATAGCTATGAATAATTCCTTTTTAATGCAAAAAGATAAGCTTGGTAGCCTCGTGTTGCTAGGCTTTGCACTGGTGTTTTTGATTTCATCTTACAATTTAGAAATCGACCCACGTTATGGCGAATTATTTAACTCTGGTACGCTTCCTAAGGTTTTGGCTTGGTTGCTTTTCGCCTGCTCTGCGCATCAGCTCTTCACCTCTCGAGGGGGCGACCGATTCGATAGCGATATCGTTAAATGGAATTGGCCGAAGGTGGGCCTACTGATTGTATTAATGTCAGCGTACGCGTTAGCGTTTTCAACTATGGGGTTTATGCTCGGCAGTATCTGTTTCTTAGTTTTAGGCTTTCGTATACTGGGCGAGCAAAATTATACTAAGTCAATCTTAATCGCAGTAGCCGTGGTTGTTCCTATTTGGTTGTTACTGGTAAAAGTGTTCGACCTATTTTTAGATAGCGGTGAACTCTACTACCTAATTGTCAATATTATAGGAGGTGCATCATGATGGAAGGCATTATGATCGGCTTGGAAACGGCCTTCACTCCGACCAACCTATTGATGGTATTTGTTGGCTGTTTCGCCGGTACATTTATTGGTATGTTGCCTGGTCTTGGGCCAGTTTCGGCTATCGCCTTAATGATTCCTATCACCTATAGTTTTGATCCCGCTACCGGTATGATTTTAATGGCTGGGGTCTATTATGGCGCGGTGTTTGGTGGTTCAACATCAGCCATTTTGATTAATGCACCGGGGGTGTCAGGCGCAGTTGCTACCGCTTTTGATGGCTACCCTATGGCTCAATCTGGCCGAGCCGGCAAGGCCTTGGCTATCGCCGCCTATAGTTCGTTTTTTGGAGGTACCGTAGGCGCCGTGTTTCTGCTGATTTTTTTGCCGTTCCTATCTCAGGTAAGTCTGAGTTTTCACTCCGCCGACTATTTCGCTTTGATGGTCTTTGGTTGTACCGCGGTGGCTGCATTTTCGGGAGAAGGCGAAGTTATCAAAGCCATTATGATGACCTTGTTAGGGATTTTACTGGCCACGGTGGGTGAAGACCCTGCCGGTGTTCAGCGATTTACCTTTGGCATTGTCGATTTGTATGATGGTATTAGCTTCTTACTGTTATCCATGGCAACGTTTGCATTAGCCGAAGCACTCGTCGTTGTTCTTAAAGATGTGTCATCGAAAATGAGCAAAACAGAGTCCACAGAGAAACAAGTGGACGCTGGCGACATTGGTAGCATTAAGTTGTCGATGGATGAGGTTAAGGAAATTGCCCCAGCGGTAGCCCGGTCATCTGTTTTAGGATTCTTAGTAGGTGTTCTTCCTGGTGCTGGAGCAACAATAGCATCGTTCTTAGCTTATGGTACCGAACGGAACCTCGCTCCCAAGAAGCTTCAAGATGAATTTGGTAAGGGAAGCATGCGAGGTTTAGCGGCGCCTGAAACCGCAAATAACGCAGCCTCCACTGGTTCGTTTGTGCCTTTGTTAACATTAGGCATACCGGGGTCGGCAACTACCGCCATTATGTTGGGCGCACTTTTATCATACGGTGTTCAACCTGGTCCCCGTTTGTACATTGATAACCCAGATGTGTTTTGGGCTGTAATTATTTCAATGTATATAGGCAACGTCATATTGCTGGTGTTGAATTTACCGCTAATACCTTATATTGCCAAATTGCTACAGGTGCCTAAAAATTACCTAACGCCGCTAATTCTGTTCTTTTCAATGATGGGCGTTTACCTTGTCTCATTCAATAACTTTGACCTAGGCCTGATGGTAATAGTCGGTGTCTTAGCATTGGTGTTTCGTGTCCTTGATTTTCCGTTGGCGCCTCTTCTCCTTGGATTTATCTTAGGGGATATGATGGAAGACAATTTGCGTCGGGCTCTTTTGATATGGGACGGCTCCTATTCATTCATCTGGGAGCGCCCGATAACCCTAGTGATCATGATTTTGACAGTGGTTACTCTTGTGGCGCCCTTGTTGCTTAAGTTTACGAGTAAGTTTAAGCGTAAGTTCACGCAAGATGCTTCTTAATCGACATCAATTGACACAGATGGTACTACAGCAAACAGAGTCAAAATTCAGCAGTGGTCGACAATGCTTAATGTCATTTCAGCTGGCGGGATTGCTTAAACGGCTTTTATTGTTAAGTCTGTGTTTGCTACTTTGTTCATGTTTTTCTGCGTTAGAACATGCGTCCAGTGAAGAGAACAATGTTGCTCAGACGTCCAACTTGGCGGGGTCGCGAAACTCTCTAAGAGTTATTACCTCTGGCGGGTTTGCGGCGGCCTACAATGTACTCGAGCCTGTTTTTGAAAAGCAAACTGGTATTGATTTACAGACATTTTATGGTTCTTCTTCTGGTGGTGCAGCAGACTCCATACCGGTGCGTTTATCTAAAGGAGAAAAATTTGATGTGCTGATAATGTCGAAAAGCTCGATGAATAAAATTACTGAGAGGGGATACGTTAAACCTGAAAGCCGAGTTGATTTAGTGCGGTCGATGATCGGTATGGCCGTTAAGGAAGGCGCGCCGCTACCGGACATCAGCACCAGCGAAAACTTCGTTCAAGTGCTGGAAAATGCGAAATCCATAGCCTATTCGGCTAGCTCTAGTGGGCGCTATTTATCTACTAAATTATGGCCTGAAATGGCGGTTTGGCGAAAGATCGAAACTAAGAGCAAGCGCATATTGAGCGAGCGGGTAGCAACCGTTGTGGCGCGTGGCGAGGCGGAAATCGGGTTTCAACAAATCAGTGAGATATTACCGATTAAAGGAGCCGTTTTGGTTGCTCCAATCCCGCAAGATCTACAAAAGGTTACTACGTTTTCAATCGCCATTACCTCGCAGGCCGTTAATGCTAAGGATGCTAAAAGCCTAATCGAGTTTCTGTCATCGGTCGACGTTGCCGATATTATTTCTGAACTTGGCCTGTCGCCGGTGGTATTAGAACTATAATGAGGCGTTATTTCAAGAATCTAGTGGTCACATTGTTGCTCGGACTATTTAGCTTTTCTGTCGATGTTATGGCAGATGAGACTGATTACCCCAGCCAACCAATTACCTTTGTAGTCGGTTTTGGGATAGGCGGTAGTGTCGATAGAATGACACGCGCGATGACCACACAGCTAAGCAAGGCGCTGGGTCAACCAGTTCAAGTGATCAATAAGAAAGGTGCTGGAACTCTGTTGGCAGCAAAGTATGTTCTGGATAAGCCAAGTGATGGCTATACGGTCTTTGCATCGGCTTTCTCGCCGTATCTCTCGAATACCATTTTGGAAGGTAATGCAGATTACACCATTGATGATTTTGCTTATCTAAATTTTCAGTGGTACGAGGAGGACTTGATTGCTGCATACGGCAAATCTAGATTTAATACCCTGACTAATTTGCTCAGTGAAATAAGGGACAAACC
>JAESTB010000450.1 GCA_016763815.1 Arenicella sp. | reverse complement strand
GTGACAAACCGCCCGTGCCTGGAGGCGAAGTTGGGGCTGTAGTCGTTGGAGCTGAAGTTGGTGAAAATGTTGTTGGAGCTGAAGTTGGTGAAAATGTTGTTGGAGCTGAAGTCGGTGAGAATGTTGTTGGAGCTGAAGATGGAGCTGAAGTTGGAGCTGAAGTTGGAGCTGAAGATGGAGCTGAAGTTGGAGCTGAAGATGGTGCGAATGTTGTTGGTGCTGATGTGATAATAGGCATTATTAAATCCTCGAAATTATTTCTATTGCAACAAGACGGTGAGTGTTTGTGTTATGGCAATAGAGGTATTGGGCCTGTGCCATTAAAAGTCGTTAATATGCTCGTTTGTGCATGAGCAGGTACTACAACAGATTGTATTACTGCACTTGTCCATTTACTTGGAAGTGCCTGACTAATGCCAATTACGCCGCCACCGACTAAAATTTTACGTATACTGTCTCGTTTGTCTTTGCTCATTATCTTTACCCAAGTGTTGCTCGCACGCCTTCAAGTAAGGCACTAAAGAAGTTATAGTTAGTTTTGTTCATCAGTATAGATAATTTAGTTCGATTTTAGTATTACATATTGGATTAAAATTCTATATATATCAGCAATAAAAAATTAATATGAGTCTTCTCGTTCTTACAAGCCCAGATCTACTTTCTAGTCCATTAACAACGTTCATGGCTAAACAGGTGGTAAACCACATTGGGCCAAGCCGTATTCCAATTCCCAATCTGCCGTTTTCATCCGCCAGTTATAAATTAACAGAACTGCATAACCGACTGCTCAAAGAACAACAAAAAACATGGTATCAGTTAGTTTCCACTCAACATGAGCTTTTGAGAAAAAACGATGTTGTCGAGTCGTTAGACGATATTGTTTCTAAATTTGAAGGGCCATCATCTTTTATGATTAATGACCCACTGTTGTGTTTCTTTTTGCCGCTATTTTTGCCACTATTTTTGCCACTACGAGAATCGTTGGGTGATGCGCCTGTGGTTGTGTTCTATTATAGTGACCCGCTTGAATGTGCAATTGATTTGCAGAAAAAGTGGCGATTTCCTCTGAGTTTTGGTCTTGCGCTGTGGGAGAGTTATGTTTTGGCGGCATGTAGAAATATTGTCGGTACGCCACATGTGCTCATATCGGCGGTTAAGTTGCGAAAATCTGGGGCAACACATTTACGAGCTGTATCCAAAAAGTTAGCCATTCTGGGTGAAACTAACGTGAGTAAAAGTATTCTAGGTGCGCTTGAAGACCTGTCTGATGCGACTAAATTAAGTGCGTATTCAGCTGAGCAGTCTGAATGTCTGCGGTCGCCCCAATTGGAGATATTTAAATTGTTGGAAGAGGGTTCTTTGAAATCACTTAGCAAGCGAGATATTTCTTATCAAAGTACTGATATTCTGGAAAAGTATGGTCAGTTGAGGGCTGGATTTGAGTTGACACAAAAAGCACTCGAGGACACCAAGGCCAAACTTGCGCTGGCCGAACAAAAAAAGGGTTTATGGGATGTTAGTGATTCAGAAGCTGAAGTAAGACCAGAAGCTGAAGTAAGACCAGATCATGGCCAACTTTCTCAGGTGACGATTCATTTACGGGATATCCCTTCATTGGAATTTCACTGTGAAGCAGACGCACCTATATTGGATGTATTACGCGGTCATTTAATTGATAACACACACAATGAAATGATTTATTTGAACTGCGGTGAAACGCAAGCTGACGAAGCATTTTATTTTATGTCAGCAGATTTACTTTCGATCGAAATAGAAAACATAAAACCACACTAAGGCGACGACTGATATGGATCAAATTTTTGTACAAATCGCGTCGTATCGTGATGCCGAACTACCTCTGACAATAAAAAGTGCTCTAAGCACGGCTAAACACCCTGAGAGAATAACCTTTGGGATTTGTTGGCAGTATGATGAGGCAACCTATCTTGATTTAGATGCGTTTGTTGACGACTCTCGTTTCAGTATCAGTCAATCATATTATGAAGACAGTCAAGGGTGCTGTTGGGCGCGAAACCAGACTAACTTACTCTACAGTGGTGAAAAATACACTTTGCAGATTGATGCACACATGAGGTTTGCTCATGACTGGGATGAGCGGTTCATTAACATGTTGCAAAGCCTAGATAGTGAAAAACCAGTGCTTAGCACCTACCCAGCACCTTTTGAGTATATTAACGACATAGAGCATCGTTATTCAGATCGAGGCATGCAGCGTTTGGTTATGAACCGGATGCGCAAAGACTTAACAACAATATTTAGGGCTGAACCCGTTGAAGACCGTTCACGACCATCGCCTTGTCATTTTCTGGCGGCGGGTCAAATTTTCACACATGGTCGTTTCTGCGAAGAGGTTGAGTATGACCCTGAGCTGTATTATTCCGGCGAAGAAATTAGTTTGTCGGCGCGCGCTTATACTCAAGGTTATGATTTTTATTGCCCGAATGAAGATTTGCTTTGGCACTTGTACCAACACACAATGCCAGTGCACAGCACTGATCATCGTGATAACCAACATGGAGCCGCTATTAAGAGGCTGCATACCTTGTTTATTGAAGATCATACTAAACTCGGAAAATACGGTTTTGGGGAGGTTCGCTCGTTAATCGACTACGAAAAAGCGACTGGCTTGGATTTTGAGGGGAGGTTAGATCGAAAACCTGTAAAGACGCATCTGAAAAAGACAGTTAATCTAAATCTGTCAAAGATTGAAGAACGTGCTGACTATGATTATTGGATATTCACACTGCGAGATATCGATGACCAGGAAATATATCGCAAAGATCTAAACCTCGATGAAATCCCATCGCATGAAACGCCAACAATAGAGCTAGATGTTGAATTAGCGGATGAGCCTGTTAGTTATGGAATATGGCCGCATGCACCAAAACATGGTTATTTTCCCAGACACTTTGAAGATTTACGCTTTTGTTGATTTAGGCGTGTATTAGCGTCAACAGACGCTAATCAAAGACATCCGTATTTTCAAACAACCAATCTTCAGCCAAGATAAAGTTTTGCGCGCGTTGGTAGTTATCTTTGACAGCAGCCATACGACTTAAATATTGTTCTTGGGTTAGTCCGCCAAGAATTTTGAATAGTTCTTCCAGCGTTGAAAAATGGATGATGCCGTTTGAATTAAAAAATTCATTTATTTTTTTTGTGCCGTAGTAAATTGGGATAGTGCCTGTTACAAAACAATCAATGA
The DNA here is from genome assembly GCA_016763815.1 of Arenicella sp. Classification (GTDB taxonomy): domain Bacteria; phylum Pseudomonadota; class Gammaproteobacteria; order Arenicellales; family Arenicellaceae; genus Arenicella. Next base: position 7,601 of record JAESTB010000450.1, on the reverse strand, counting down.
TTTTTTCGGTAAAATAAGTGTCTATGACACTGTTTTCCACCACCACTTGAAACATGTAATTCTTAACGCTGTCTAATTTGTACTCAACGTAATTATTTGCAAGAGAGCCATACAAATCCATTCTCACATCATTCAGCAAGGCTCTGCTCCAGTTTTCATTGCTTTTGCTATAAAGATTATAAATAGCGTGTCTCATAATATGGCCAGACACGTTCATTTGCTTTTCTGAGGAAATAAATGAGACAAGTTTGGTTTTGTTATAAAGCTGAAAATCAACTTTTTTAATCAAGCAATTACAATGAGGGTAAAAGGTCGTTTTTTCGGGGAACTGGTCAATAAAGTCCTGATTGTGAGTAAGGACGCGATCAAACACATCAATGTTATTTTCGAGAAATTCATATGTGTGTGGCGCTATGTATCGGGACTCGACAATAAACGCTATTTTTTCCGCACAGTCATGGTCTAGAGCGTGTGTTAGCTCGGAATCAGTATAAAAAACTTTTTCATCTTTGCCCGGTTGTGGGTGGGGGTCTGAGTAATAACACCTGCGAATATCCCACTCCATGTATTGCGAGTCATTGATTGATTCCCAGGTAAATTTAACCCAATGCAAATGCGTATATAGTTTGAGCTTTTTCATTCTTTGTTTAATACGTGCTAAAAGTGATAAGGATAAGCCTTTAATGACCAAAGAACTCACATTTAGTCTTTATGTGCGTATTTTTGCGAACGTTACCGCCCGCACCTTGCTTTCAAACGGTTAGATTATTTTGACGTAAAGTGGTTACACTTTGTTCTTTTCTGACTGTATCTTTCGCATTGGTTCGCCCTCTGATTGGACTTTATGCGCGTTGTGAAGCAGTCGGTCTAAGATTGCATCGGCTAAAGGGGTTTCCCCAATCGCGTCATGCCGGTTAGGTGCAGCTCGTTGAGCTGCATTAGGGTTTGTTGTGGGGTCATAATATTCTTCTGTTGATTGTTTAATGGTAGTAATTCGCGCCGCGCACATTTGCATGCGTGGTAGGTAAAGATTGTTGTTTGTCGGTTTCGGTTGGCAGCTTGTCGAAGCCAGTCGCAAGGATTGATGAAAGGTTTTTATAGTGCAGGCCTCCAAACTTCTCAGTCCTAAGGCAAGCCGCTTCCAGTCGACCTTTGCCGTACTTTTTGCAACGACTTTTAGAAGATAATCATACCTACCCGTTAATACAGAGCACGATTGAACCCCACTAATACCCATAATAGCATTCTCGAATTCACTAACATCATACGTATTCTTCGATGTTAGTTGAATAAAAATTAGAGCTGATGCCGTAAAGCCTAGCTTTTTTAAATCAATTTTAGCGCTGTAGCCTTGAATAACACCCGCTTCTTCTAGTTTTTTAACACGCCGTAAGCATGGACTGGAAGACAATTCGACGCGTTCGGCTAACTCGATATTCGGGCATCGGCATGTAGATACTCAAGAATAGTTTTATCGATTTGGTCCATAGCAGCTTAAAAACTTCGCTCTTCAATTGAGCTGAAATCACCGACCAGCTAAACCGAAAAACACGTTTGTTTGAAGGTGGTCGAGCTAGCTGGATATATTTAAAATCATCGACACTTCTAACTAAGTCAATCCTATGACTCTCGACATCCGGTCTATCATCACGGGTAGATTCTTTTTAGAAATGCCCGCGACATTAATGCGACCATTCTCTAATAAATAAATACCATACTCTGAACGTAGTTTAAGTACCTGCTCTCTGGAAATGCCAAGATAACAAAACATACCTGAACTATTATTAAGAAAACTAAAATCGACTTTATTTTGAGCGGCGTTTAAACCTTTAGATAGTTCAGATCGAGTCTCAATCATTTCACAGCGAATCTTTTCGAGTTCGGTTTGCCACTCTAATTTCAAATTCTCATCATCTAGCAAGCGGCCAATGGTTCCACCGCCATGATAAGGCGGCATGCTGTACGAACAACGAGCCGCAGAAAATACGTGTGTCTGAGCGGCAGCCGTTTGTTTTTCATTTTCAGTGATTATAGAGATCGCACCGACTCGTTCACGGTACACCCCAAAACTCTTTGAACATGAGCTAGCGATAATAACCTCTGGTAATGTTCTAGCCGCAAGCCTAGTCAAATAGGCATCTTCTTCTAGACCTTTACCGAAGCCCTGATACGCAATATCAATGAATGGAAGTAAATTACGTTTAGACATTAACTCAATAAGCTCATCACATTGCGGCTTGGTTAAATCAGCGCCGGTAGGGTTGTGACAACAGCCATGTAATAGCACCGCGTCCCCTTCAGGTATCTGGCTTAAAGACTCCATCATTCGTGCAAAATTAACCCCTTTCAACTCGGCGTCATAATACGAATAAGTTTCCACATGAAGGCCTGAGCTTTGCAACAACGGGTAGTGATTACCCCACGTTGGGTCACTTACCCAAATTCTTGCACTACGGCTCGACATCGACACTAACTTGGCCCCCAAATGTAAGGCCCCTGAACCACCGGGTGTCATAACGGTTTCTAGCCGTGCATCCAATTGTTGGACCAGATCATCACCCAGTAGTAGGGACGGAATATGTTTGACGAATTTAGCGCTGCCTGATTGATGAAGGTACGCTTTAGATTCTTGCTCGCTTAGTAAACTCCGTTCAGCTTTCTTAACCGCCGAAAATATCGGTGTCGCACCATTGCTATCTTGATAAACGCCAACGGTTAGATTGATTTTATCAGGGTGACGGTCTTGGTTAAAAACGGAATTAAGACCAAGAATTGGGTCGGCTGGTAACGAGTTAATATTTTCAAACATAGTAATATCAGGTTGATTAGATAGGGTCGAACATAACAAAGACACCGATAGCCCATATTCTGGTCTATCAGTTGTATCGGTAAGGAGGAGAGAGTAAATAATGGCCCGCCGCCGAAGCGACGGACCACATAATCAATGGCTAGAAGTCATATTTAAACGATACGCCAATAGTCCGTGGACGATTACGAACCGTTCTGTCAAAAGTACCTGTTGGCACTGCAATGACATCTTGAAACGAGAAGAAAGCTTCTTCATTGGTTAAGTTATCAGCGAACAATGCTACTTCCCAATTGCCTTCACTGGTGTAGCCGATGCGCGCATCTACCAATGTATAGCTCGGGCGAACATTACCTTGCACAATGCCACTCCTAGATACATTGGTATCTACTTGACCAGCACGCTCAAGCACTTCGTCTACATAGTTGACGCTTGCAAGTGCGAAAATCTCACCTTTTGCCGTTGGCCATGTGTAATCACCGCTCAAGCTAAACGTAGTCTCAGGAACATCCGCCAAGCGATCACCGGAAGTGATGATATTGCTGCCGCCCAATGACACTGTGTTAGTAAATTTAGCTTCAGTTAAACCTAAGCCAGCTGTAAGCGTAAAGTTGTCGGTTAACGCTGCTGTTACTTCCAGCTCTAAACCAGTTGATTCGGCTTCACCAAGATTAGAAGTAAAGTTGTTTCCACAAACTAAACTAGTATTCACTAGTTGCTGAACGTCATCCCATTCGATACGGTAGATGGCCGCGTTTACTCGAAGTGAATCATTGATATCAGATTTCCAACCAAGCTCTAAATTCGTAACAGTATCGCTATCAAAGGTTTCAACACTGCCTGATGTAATTCCAAGTTGGTTTAGGTCATGGTTACAGGCAAACCCAACAGTATTCGCGGGGTCAGTGCTTCGGGGGATCGCGCGATTGCCGCCGCCAGGGCGAGTCGCATCAGATGACGTTAGGTAAAACTGACTCGCATCATTATATTGATACGCCAAGGTAACACGATAATTCACCGTATCATCTTCAAGACGGCTCGTTACAGGCACAGCCAAAGATTCTGTCGGTGTGCCAAATGCCAAACCATAATTGATCTGACTTTGACTGAACTCAGTTTCGAGATAACGCAAGCCGAAGGTTAGGTCCCACTGATCAGAAAAGGCCCAGTTAATTTCGCCAAAGATTGCACTCTCTTTAAATTTTCGCGTGTCTTGAACATTGGCAATGCCGTCGAAAATACCGGCGCCTATCGCATTTAATGTCGGTTGTGTGCCCCGTACAATTCGATAGCCAGCATCGATATCAACATCTTTGCGATACAGGCCTGCAACCCATTGTAGGGCTGAGTCACCAGTTGACGAAAGTCGTACTTCGTAGGTTGTATCATCCAGCTCGACTAGTTCGTCAGCAGCATTAGCTTCAAAAATTGGTAGGCCTAAGGCAACCGAAAATGGTTGAGATACGTTTTCAACGTTACTCACTTCGCGGTCAATGTTAGAGACATTCACCAACAAATTCATATTGTCAAAGTCTTTGTTATAGACGATGCTCGATAGGGTGAATTCATCCTCAAACGGTTCAGCCAAATCGAAGTCACGATTTTGCTGCAAGTTATTGTTATTGCCAGGCGTCGCGTCGAAGTTCGGCTTCCCATCTTGTTCTGTTTTTTGTGAGAAAATTGCTGGTTGGATATAAGAGCTATCGTCGATTTGAAAACGCAACGCCGCACGGACCGAAGTGGTTTCCTCAGTATTAACATTGTCATCAACCAGCTGGCCATTTACCAAACGATCAATAAACCCATCGTTATCAGTAGTCGAAGCGACAATACGCAGAGCCACTGAGTCACCAAAGCTTATGTTAGCTAAACCGTTTAGCGTGAAGTTAGTCCCACCTTTATCGGTATCAGACAGTTCACCGGCAACCTTCGCATAGGTTTCACCAACCGCAGGTTGGCCAGTGATTAGACGTACTGTGCCGCCTTGCGCGCTTGATCCGTAAATCGTGCCTTGAGGCCCACGTAGAACCTCAATTCGCTCAAGATCAAATAACTTAGGGCTAACAACCGTTTGAGCGAAAGACGAGGTAGAACCAGATGAGATGGATGATATTGGCTGCTCATCTATATAGTAAGCAACGGTTGGGGCAAAGCCGGTTGATGCTGAAATACCCCGTATATTTAGTTTTGTACGTCCAGGGCCTGCGGACTTAAATGATAAAGAAGGCACTGACTTTGCGATATCTTCAAAATCTTGAATACCTGCGCGCTCAATCGATGCGCCACTGATCGCGGCCACACTTAACGGTACGGTTTGCAGGCTCTCAGATCGCTTAGTCGCAGTAACAACAATTTCCTCTAACTGTGCAGCCTGGCTATTTGATGCAAATGCCACCAGTGTCATACTAGCAATTGCTTTAAATACTTTTGTCTTTCTATTCTTTAATCGATAGGTACTCATATTATCTCCGACTCTATTCAGTTGATTTTTATTTTATTAAATTAAAAATCGTTTCTTAACGAAACAATTGTTGTGCGAATACGACCAAGATAGCCACTGGGCAAACAAACTTGATGTAAAACGGCCACACCTTCCAAAAGAGGCTAGTTTCAACGTCATTAAAGCCGCTTCGCAGCTCTGTTAAAACCTTGTCTCTCGACCAAACCCATGCTGTATAAATGGCTAAGAAAAAGCCAAGAACAGGCTGACTGTACTCCGTGGTGAGACTCACCACGAAAGCAAATAATGACTCAAAATTAACGATGATAATCGCGCAGACTATGCCGATAATTAGAGAGATAACTAGTGCCGCTTTGACGCGCGGCATTCTTCCCGACTCAACAACGTAAGAGACAGGCACCTCAAGCATTGATATTGAAGAGGTAAGTGCCGCTAATGTAAGCAAAAAGAAAAAAGTGATCGAAACAACGGTTCCGATAGACCCCATAGACGTAAATAACGCTGGTAATATATTAAATATCAAACCATCGCCTTCAATAAGCTGACCGGTTTCGGAATACACTTCGATTCCGCTCGCTTGAGCCACATAAATAGCAGGTACAATTAACATACCTGCAAGCACGGCTATGCCAATATCAATCAGGGTTACTGATCTTGCGAGTGACGGAAGGTTCTCCTCAGAACTGACATAAGAGCCATAGATCAACATGGTGCCAACGCCAAGTGACAATGAGAAAAAGGCCTGTCCCATCGCGCTAACGATAAGCTGTACATTCAAAATCTGACTGAAATCTGGAATCAAATAAACTCGAAGTCCTTCTACTGCTCCTTCGAGCGTAAGAACATAGATAGTTAACAGTAAAATAAGAATCAATAGGCTCGGCATTAACCGTGAAGTCCATTTTTCAATACCGTCTTTGACGCCTTTCATAATAATCAGCGCCGTCGCCAACAGAAATGTAAAAGTGAAAACCATATTCCGCGCAATACTATTTTCAGTGAGCCAATCCGTCGCTCTGACCATTCCGGTTGCAGTGGCAACTCCTTCAAAAAATAAGCTATCAACCAACCGCCAACAATTGAATAAAAAGCAAGAATCAAACTTGCAGTCATTACCGCAATGAAGCCGGCAAAACGCCCCACAGCACGGGTACGTGTGCCCGAGGCGATCGACGTAAAAGCATCAATCGGGTTCGCTTTGGAATATCTTCCGATCGTTAACTCGGCCATCAACAAAGGATAAGCCAAACAAAAGGCCATCAATAAATACACGATGACAAAGGCACCACCACCATTGGTCGCAGCCTGAGTTGGAAAACTCCAGATATTACCAAGGCCTACCGCCGCACCCGATGCGGCCAATATAAAGCCCCATCTGGAGCTAAACTCTCCACGTTCTTGATCTGTTTGTTTAATCATAAATGCTCGACCTATACGTCGCCCGAAGGTGCAATCATTATTTCAATCAATGATGGACCCGAGCGATTTTCAGAAATCGATTGAGCTACCGCGTTTCCGATTTTATTGGCGTCGTCAACTTTCACGCTTGGGATTCCCATCGAAGCGGCCAATGCTTGGTAATCGATAGCGGGTGTATTGATGTCCATACCAATAAAATCATCACGCTCGCCGTTTTCAGGAAACGTTTTACGAAGATAATTCTTTAGTACACCGTATTCAGAATTATTGAACACGACGTAAGTAATTGGCAGTGATTGATTCGCGGCAGTCCACATTGCTTGCGGGCTATACATGGCCGCACCGTCACCAGTCAGGCAGAACGTGCGCTTATCCTTATTATCTAAACTGATACCCACGGCCACAGGCATCGCCCAACCTAGGCCACCACCTTTTGAGAAATGGTATTGACCTGCATGCTTTGTTTGCAACAATTCGCGAATTGAGAACGTGTTTGCAGGTGCTTCATCAACAACAATGGCGTCATCTGGCAACGACTGAACGAAAGCGTAAGAGGCTGTCTCAGGTTTGATCGGCGAGTCTGGCAGTGCTGCTTGCAGTTGTGTCTGTCTAGTAGCCCACGCTCTTTTCTTCTTCTGAGCTTTCGCATCTATATGCCGTTGAGTCTCACTGGAATCAAGAACATTGATTGAGCCAATCAAACTACGCAGGCTGGCTTTAATATCACCGACACCTCCCCATTGAGTCGCGAAGGTCATTGCAACCGCATTCGAGTCAGCACTTAAATGCAACAAATCTGAGCCATCTGGCATGGGGCTTTGAGGTGAGTAGGTGTAGGCCATAAAACTGCGAGCGCCTAGCACAAAAATCTTTTTATACGCTTGCAGCGTGGAACTTATCTCAGCTGCCACAGGG
>JAESTB010000449.1 GCA_016763815.1 Arenicella sp. | reverse complement strand
GTAAACGTTCTGAAACAGATCTCCTTGGCGTACTATTTTATCACCGGTGTGTTTCACCGCCGAGGTTGTGACGATTTCCTCAAGCCGACATATATCAGCTTTATCTAAGCCCAAAGGCAGGCAGATTTCGCTCATCGCGCAATTTGAACAAGAGTGATCGTACATGATGGTTAACCTAGTAAGCCGTATCACAGGCGAGTATACACCCCTAGTTTTAATAAGAAAGTCTGCGGTTAAGAGCTGAATATCAAATTAAAAAAACTATCCTGATCTCGCTGCAGACACGGCACAAGAGCGAACTCAGACTCAAACGCGAGGCATGCTACCCGATAAGCGCACCACTCTTGGCAAAAAAATGACTCAGATCAATTAGCCACACTTCTCAATAGCTAGTATGACTGATCATGAATTAACAAAATTGGTACCGCCATGCACGACATTGGAATTCTAGCAATCATTTGGAGCAGCGTTTTTGCAGCCTCATTGTTAGCCGAAAAGACTCGTTTAACACCGGTATTATGGTATCTGTTTTTTGGTTCGCTACTTACCAATTTCGGAGCAATTCCTATCGAGATGCCCGCCTTTATCGTCGGTCTAGCGGAACTCGGCATCATTGTTATTATGTTCTCTTTAGGTTTTGAAGAGGAAACTGGCAATTTTCTAAGCAGTATAAAGCGCAGTTGGGGTATCGCTTTTTTCGGTGCGGTAGTGCCCTTTTGTATAGCCTATGGTTTAACTCTTTGGTACTGGGGCGAAGCAAATATGGCCTTGCTTTGTGGCTTAGCAATGACGGCTACGGCAGTATCATTGACGATGGTGTCGTTAAAGAGTGAAGGCCTAAACAAAACACCCGCCGCGACCGGCATTATGACGTCGGCCGTGTTAGATGATATAGCCTCTCTTGCCTTAGTAGCCGCGTTGGTGCCTATAGCCTCAGGAGAAGCTACCTTTAGCGCCTTTGGCTTATTACTCATTCTTGCGAAAGTGATTGCTTTCTTTTTATTAGTAACATTAATTGGTGCAGGCCTATTCCCAGCGAGCCGTGGCTTAGCGCGCAAAATCCCTATCATCGGACACTTTAGCTTAAAGCAGCTTCTTGCCATGAACGGTGGTGAATACACCGTTCTAGCATTATTGCTGATAGCCGTATTAGTCGGTCTACTTGCGCATGCCTTCGGCTTTCACCCGGCGGTGGGTGCCTACATGGCGGGCCTGATAATTCGTCAAGAATATTTCTCCGATGACGTGCAAAAAACAGATCAAGGGCCGCATCGCCGGACGAGTAGCTATGAACAAGCTCGATTAATGATTGATAACGTTGCATTTTCATGGCTTGGGCCCGTTTTTTTTATCACCCTAGGCAGTAAATTATTGTTTGACGGCCCGTTATTTTTAACCACTTTGCCACAAGCGCTATTACTCTTCGCCGGCCTATTTTTTGGCCAGATAATCAGCGCGTCGATAGCGGCCAAATACTCTGGAAAATTCAATTGGCCAGATAGCTTAATGATCGGGTTTGGCATGTTAGGGCGAGCCGAATTGGCATTTGTGGTAATGGATATTGCCTACGTGCAGACTAAGGTGATATCGGCTGAGGCGTTCTATACCTTGATGATCACTTGCTTCTTACTAAACCTCTCAGTGCCGTTGACCATTAGATGGTGGAAAAAGCGTTTTAAACCAACGTTAGTAATAGAGACTGTCGCTAAATAATGCTTGCAAGGTGGCGAACGAGTATCACGCTTTGGCCAAACTCGAGAATACTCTAAATCAGGGGTTCTAAATAAGCCCTTAAAAAGAACTTCATACACGGTAAACTCGCCAGTAACTAATTTGCTAAAATTAATAACCAGAACAAAATTTATTCATGATTTGAGACCTCAGCCTAACTCGACGAACGGATGAAAATGCCTGTAATATCTTCCCTTTTCGTTGAAAAACCTACCAATAGCCAGCTATTGGCAAGTTTCTCGCCTCAATTGAAGGCATTCCAAACTGTTTTTATCTCGCCCCTGAGTTACGCTGAGGCCTCAATTTGAATTAAACTTATTTTCATTAGACTTAAGAGGTTAATGTGCCAGCCGCATTCATAAGACTTACACAAGTTAACCAACTGATTTATCATTAAACCTCGTAAAATTAATCGGCATCAGCACATGAGAGCTTGATCAAAAAATGATTGGCAAAATCAAATATCGGCTGCGTCGACTCCGCGCTCAAGGAAAATTCACTTTCTTAATCAATTTATTGGTAGTGGCAAACGCCCACGTTAAATCTCTACGACAGCGTACCCGAAGAAAAGGGGCTGTTGCTGCATTGTTACCACACCGGTTCGGAACGTCACCTCAACAATGGGTTGATTTCATATGGGACGCTAATAACGGTTTTTTTAGGCCCATTCAACAACCTCAAGAAATTCTGAATCTGGTTGAAATCGTTTCTCAAAGAAAACCTGAAACAATGCTGGAAATTGGTACCGCTAATGGCGGCTCACTATTTTTATTCTGCCGAGCGGCAGCCAAACATGCGACCATTGTGAGTATTGATTTACCCGGTGGCATTAACGGAGGCGGTTTCCCTAACTGGAAGACCGACCTCTATATGCAGTTTGCTGATGACTCCCAACGGCTGCACTTATTGCGCCCAAATTCTCACTTGAAATCCACGCTCAGTCGTGTCCAAGAAATTACGCCGACAGGGAAATTTGATGCCATTATGATTGATGCGGATCATAGCTACGAAGGCGTAAAACAAGATTTTGAGCTCTACAGCAGCCTCGTTGCCAAAAAGGGAATTATCATTCTCCACGATATAATCAAAAACCGATTCGACCCCTCTATCCAGGTGAACCGTTTTTGGGACGAGCTAAAATTAACACATAAAACACAGGAAATAATATTTGATCATAAGCAAGGCAATATGGGCATCGGACTTGTTTTCTTTTAGTTAACTATTACCTTAATCCCCGACAAATGAAGCTTCAGAAGTCAGACCTTTGCCATATTATTCTTACTCGTTTCAACCTACCGTCAGGCGGGCGTGAGTCGAAAATAAGGCGTTCACCAAACTGGTTAGAGAATCGATTCGAGTTATTTGAAACTTATTGCCTACCTTCTGTGATGCAGCAATCTAGTTCAGATTTCGAATGGTTTATTTACTTTGACATAGACACGCCTGAGCCGTTTCGGTCACGTGCAAAGAAATATCAAACTCAGTACCGACAAATCACCATTTTCTGGGAAAGAAACATACCGTTAGCGGATATCCGGCGACAAATTCTTGATCGAGTTCCGGCTCATAAAAAGGTTTTATTGACTTCTCGCCTCGACAACGATGATGCACTCAATAAAGACTTCATCCGCGGACTTCAAGCTGACGCTGGTCCGTTGAGTCATAAGGCTCACGCTCAAGTGATGAATTACCCAAATGGGCTGATACTCAGTCGTGGCCGCGTCTATTCACATCGCGACACCAGCAACCCATTCGCCTCAGTATTGGAACCATTGTCAGCTGATATCAAAACCATTTGGCAACACCAGCACACAAAACTGCATAACGTTGGCACGATACATCAATTGAAACCCCAAAGCATGTGGCTACAGGTCATTCATAGCAGCAATGTATCGAACCGCATAAGAGGGCGTCGAGTTCAAAATACCGAGCTCATCAAAGCCTTCCCATTTATAAAGAGGCAACTCAGGCACGAATCCAATTTGCTAATTTTCTTGGAGAACGCAACGTTAACTCCCGCCAGACAACTTAAGGAGTTTTTCAGATCACAGCTAAAAACGTTATTTTTGCTAGTTAAAAGTAAGGACTAGATTTACCATTTGTAATTCAGTCACTTTTCAAACTAAAGCGAAGTCGCCCTAAATATAAAATGTCCAATCAACGCCCCAACTATTACCAATCTCAGCGGCATGAAATGCAACAGTTTCTGCCTGCACGCTATTCTAAGGTTTTGGAAATCGGCTGTGGCGAAGGCAACTTTCGAAACAACTTGGAAGCGCAACACGAATACTGGGGGGTTGAGCAAAACTCCGACGCCGCAACAAAAGCTAGCGCGCTACTAGACAAAGTTATTGTTGGCAATTATGAAGACGTCTCTGATCAGCTGCCGAAACAGCATTTCGACCTGATAATATGCAATGACGTTATTGAGCATATGGAAAACCATATCGAGTTTTTGCGAGATCTAAAACAGAAACTAAGCTGGGGTGGAAGCCTTGTATTATCCATTCCAAATGTGCGTTACCTCTCAAATATAAATGAGCTACTGTTCTCCAAAGATTGGCGATACCGAGATGCGGGAGTCCTGGATCTCACTCACTTGCGTTTCTTTACTAAGAAAAGCCTGCTTCGTGTAATGCAACAAACAGGCTGGAAAGTTGACAAAATAAAGGGCGTTAATCGCTATGGTAGCGGCAATGGCGGTCCACGTTTGCTGTTATCTTACATCATGCAATTGATATACGGCCTAGACTCAGCCTACCTTCAATATGCGGTGCGTGCCAGTGACGAATCACAGTAATGAATAAGTCGCTTAATATCGCGATCGTGGTCGCGGTATCTGATTCAGACATACTTAATAGTAATTCACTGCGCTCGCCGATTTTCTCACAAATTAATGTCCCCCATCACTCAGTGATTGGGGCTAAATCGGCAGCCGAGGCCTATAATCAAGGCCTAGCCTATTTTGCCGATAAGGATATTATCGTATTTGCTCATCAAGATGTTTACCTGCCCCTGAATTGGTACCAACACCTAAGCGAGGCACTCGATGTGCTTTCAGAGCAACAGACAGACTGGGGGGTACTCGGCGTTTTTGGTAAGACATCTCGCGGCGACAACGCTGGCAGAGTCTGGGACAGCGGCCTAAATGCCGAATTAGGTGAAGCCTTTACCACGCCAACCGAAGTAGAAACTTTGGACGAACTACTACTGATCGTAAAACCTCAAGACGCGCCCGCATTCGATAAGAACTTAGTTGGGTTTCACTTGTTCGCAAGCGACTATTGCGCCACTATGCGCTCGCTAGGCAAACATTCATACGCCATTCACGCGCCTGTTATTCACAATAGTAAGCGCACTCAATCGCTTGGCGGCGACTATGCCCTTGCCTATTCCTACCTGCAGAAAAAATGGTGTCATGAATTACCATTACATGCCGTCTGTGGGGCAATTACAAAGTGGGGAATACAATATAAACGCATACGCTTTGGGCTAGCGTATCGTCGCGTCTTAAAATTGCTTCCAAATCAGACTGCTGGCAGTCAAAACCCCGTAAAACTGGCCCAGCAGCTTGGCTACGAATAACTAGGCAACATTAACCATGACCGCTATTCGCCTATTAATTTTGTCATTTCTGGTACCCGATGAATTCAGTCTAACACTGGGCAGTCTAGTATTAAGCGGTTATCGTATTGCACTTATTGCCTTGACCCCTTATGTGGTGTGGTTAATGTTCAAACGAGCGCACCAGGTAGATTGGAATCGTTGCGATGTAATGGCGTGCATTGTTTTTTTATGGCCCACGCTAGCCTTTAGTTTAAATACAGGTTTAGCCGCGGCTATCGAGTCTGGCGGCGTTCTAGCATTGGAAATGGCCATTCCCTATTTCCTAGTTCGCTTAAAAGTAAACAGCTACGATGATCGGAAAAAGCTAGCAGCGTCGCTGTTTATGATGGTCACTATTTTGTTCTTGCTAGGCTTACCTGAAGCGATTACTGGCCGGCATTTCACTCATGAAATAGCGGCCAAATTGACCGGCCAAAACTATCTCGGTATAGCCGACAAACGTTATGGGATATGGCGAGCCATTGGGCCAACCGATCACGCCATACTCTTTGGCACCTTATGTGCCAGTTTCATGGTTATCGCGATCACCATGGCTCAACGGCAGAAAAAATATTGGGCTGCGGTATTTTTCGCTGGCGGCGGTGCGGTTATTTCGGCATCATCAGCCCCCATTCTGGCTATTTTAGTCCAGTTAGGAATGCTTACATGGGCATTGGTGTTACGACGTTACTCCAATAAGTGGTGGATATTACTCGGCCTATTCCTAATATCCTATGTATTCATAGACATACTCTCGAACCGCGACCCAGTCAGAGTTATGTTCAGTTATCTACTGATTAACCCCGCAACTGGCTACGCACGCTACTATATGTGGATTAATGGCATCGAGGTTTTAGCTCAATCGACTTGGGGCATGGTGTTCGGTTATGGTTATGACATCAACATTTTCGACGTTATAGATGATTTTTATACACGTAACCTAATGCAAAACACCATAGACAGCTATTGGTTGGTTTTAATGCTTCGATATGGCGCCACTATGGTGGCTTTATTCTCGATTTTTCTGCTCTTTGTACTGCGTCGTTCACTCAAGCACACCCGCCGATTAAGTGAAAGAAAAGATCGGCGATTAATGCAAGCTTGGTTTATATCTGCGTTCGCAATGACGCTAATTGCGTCGACGGTCCACTTCTGGGGGCAAATGGCCTGTGTCTACGTGATGGTTTTAGCCGCTTGTGTCGGTAGAAACCCAAGTCGAAGAAAGCGATCTAATCCTAACACTCTGACACAACACAACGTTAATAGGCGAATTTCGTCGGACACGGCACTCTAATTGTGCATGTCACATTGAGTTCGCGCGATGTTTAACTACACTCAATCTGCATTCTTAGCTTCGGGCACTTACGCTAGCTCAATTGTTTCGATGCTTTTTCGGAACATCATTTTTGCCCGTTTACTAAGCCCCTACGATTTTTCAATCGCCCTAACATTTGGCGTCGTTTTATCACTATTCGAGTACATGACTAGCTTCGGACATGAAATGTTTATGCAACGTTCGGAGCACGGAAACTCGGAACAGTTTCAAGCCACAATGCAAAGTGTCATGGTGTTTAGAGGTTTGGCTATTGCCGCGATCATTGTATTGCTGGCGCCGAGCATCGCCGGCTTCCTAAAGGTTCCATCAGGCGTCTTTAACTATGCCCTATTAGCGGCCGTGCCATTGATAAATGGTTTCACACACTTAGACCCACAACGCCTACATCGCCAAAACAATTTTATCGTGACCGCAAAAATCGGAGTCACAGCTGATATTGCGTCCATCGTCATCGCGCTGGTCTGCGCCCTAATTTGGAGTAGTTATTGGGCATTTTATATTTCGTTCGTATTTCGCCATTCAATTAGCACAATCTTATCTCATTTTTGGGCGAGTCGACCATATCGCCTAGCCCTGAATAAAGCTTACCTATTTGAATTATGGCATTTTGGCCTGCCTCTGATTGCGGTCGGGGCTTTAAAATACTTCGGTACTGAAATTGATAAAGCACTGATTGCGAGTTATTCCGGCCTAGCTCAGTTCACGCTATATTTCTTGACAATGATGGTTACGGCAAATACCGCAAACATAATTGCGGTTGGCTTATCAAAGATATTCATTCGCAGAATCAGCACGGCCACTAAACACCAACTTAGTCATAAGGCCTATGGCAATGGCATTATCACTTTATATTTAGCGCTCCCACTTCTACTGACTATTACAATATTTGGGGAGCTAATTATTGGTCTTATATTTGGCAGCCAGTATCCACCAATACCGTATTTGATACCCGTTGTCGTAACACTGGTTGCAATACGCCAACTGAGCCATTGGCTAAACCAGATAGTGGTCGGAGGAGACGAAACTAAATTAATTCTCTATGCCGATATAGTCCGTATTTTGATATTAGCTATTGGTCTCTTCGTTGTGGTTAATAGTAGTCAAGACGTAAGGCTTTTTACATTGGCGTTTATTCTATGTGAATTGGTCTATGTTGTTTACCCTTCGCAGTTACTATCAAAATCGATTACTGAAATAAGCAAAACCTGCCTAATACTATTAACGATTACCTTAACGTCGACTGGCGTATTTTACATCTTGTATTGGCTTACCTACGACAGCGATACACTCTTCAGCAAAACCGCCTACTACCTTGCTAGCATGTTTACCCTGCTCGGTTTTTTTAATGCATTTTCGCCGCTATGCCGAGACCAATCGTTGAAACTACTAGGTGATGTTGAAAAACTACTGATGTCCGCGTTTCGGTCTACTAAATAGCGACTACGTCGCCTCATCAGCATTGGAGCTTTGGCAGACCTTTTGCATGCGCTTAGAGCTGGGCAACTCATTGCAGATAAATTCTAACTGTTCATAGTCGCTCAATAACGCCCGAATAAACTTGCTACTATTTGCTTTTTGCTCAATCGAAATACGTGTAAATTCAATGGTTTGTTGTCGCTGTTGCGGATTTAACCTAGGCCATGCTTGCAGGCCTATTTGCATCATTGAACGTGCTATTTCAGTTTCATAGCGCCCGAGTTGATATGCTTTAGCAAACCATGTCTCAAATTCAGCGTCAATCGCCGGCTTTTGTGCATGAATTAGCGCTAGCCGAGCGATGACAAAAGACCAGTCTTTGCGAATATTCAAAGCCTTTCTATGAGTCGCGTCAGCCGCCTGCAATAATTTCGATGAGTTGAAGTATTGCCCGTCGGGTGATAACCACCAAGATTGATAGAGCACGTCAGCTTTCAAATCCAAAGCTTCGGCACTATTGGGGCGCCAGTAAAGTGCTTTTTCAACCTCCCTTAAAATAGGCAACAGTACTCGTGATGTTTTTTCAACATCAATATTCAGTGCTTGCCGACGTTGCTTAGCTTGCTCAAAATAGTAATCCGAAATAGCAAACTGACCGGCCTTAAGAGCAAGCGCGATTAACAACGCAACGCATATTAAACGACTGATTAACATTATTATCTGAGTACGAAGCCTTTAGAGTTTCATGAAGGTTCTATTCGCTCGTTAGTCAGATTCATCGTCTCTTTTGCTACCTGTGCATCTTTTTGCACAGAGTCAGAGTAGTAATCCCGACCATAATAATAGCTAAACGATACATCAGTATCTGGCAATTGATTCACCACCACTCCAGCAACGGTTGATCCTGCCTGTTGTATCGACCTCAAGCAAGCGCGTATTTTCGCCACCGGAGTTGTGCCCGCCTTAACAACATACGCCACTTGGTCTACATGTGTAGACAACAACAAAGCATCACTTAAGCCGCCACACGGAGGAGAATCGATAACAATTACATCGTACAACTCGTTAAGTTGATTCAGCAGCTCGCTAAACGTAGTCGAACAAAACAATTCCTGAGGGTTAGGGTTGACCGTGCCCGCGGTTAATAAATCAATTCCAAAACTAGGCAAAGTCTGAATGCATTCAGACGGTTTAGCCGCTCCCAGACACAGGTCATTTAGACCAAGATGCCGGCGATCAAACGGTGAATCAGATAAGTCATCAAGCGACGGGCGGCGTAAGTCACCGTCGATAAGCAGGGTTTTCCGCACTTGACCAAACGCCATTGCTACGCTGATTGATAATGACGTTTTACCTTCGCCGGGGATGGTCGACGTAAATAAAATTCGGCGTTTTTTTTCATCGATCGAAGACAACATCAAACTAGAGCGAATGGTTCTAATTGATTCAGCGAAGTGTGAAAGCCGATTGTCGCTATAGTGGCGATACGCTACATTTATTTGTCCAGCGGTTAACTCGTCGCTCTGAATAATAGGTACTGACCCTAAACTCACATGCAGCAACTTAGCCGCCACATCTTCGTCGTTATTGACAGTGTTATCAAACAACTCACGTAAGACTCCGACACCAAAACCAATAATGGCCGTTAATGCCGTAAACAAAAACACCAACAACGTAGCCTTGCTTTTTATAGGCCGAATGGGTGCCAGCGCAGGGTCGGTGATGCGCACGTTCTCATTTACATTGACGCCCGTCGCCCTATTTTCATTAAGCCGTTTTAAAAACGCTTGGTAAACATCGCGCTGGGTGCGAACGTCTTGTTCCAGTGCTAGTAAATCAAATTGTTTTCGCCCGAGCGATTGAACTCTATTGGTAGATCGTCCAAGCGAGTTTTTCAAGAAAGATTCGCTCTCTTTGGCTAGTTCGTACTCTGACTTAATCGCCGAGACAACACGTTGGATTTGTTGTTGAAGGTTTTGATTGGTCGACTTAATTTGTGACGCCAATTCAATCATTCGACGGTGTTCAGGACCTTAGCGCTGAGATAGCTCGCCTTGTCTGCTTTCTAACTCAACTAACTCAGTGCGAATACTCTGCACAATAGCGTCGTTTTGAATCGCAGTAATACCCTGCACATCATCCGTGCCATGCTCCGAGGCAATAACCTGTTGGTACAATATTTCTGAGCCAAGTCTCTTTTGTCGAGCTTCCAGTAAACGACTTGAAATCATG
>JAESTB010000034.1 GCA_016763815.1 Arenicella sp. | reverse complement strand
TTACTAAACCCAGCAATTACTATTAATCCGACACCGACAATCTGAACCCAACTGAGGTTTTGATCATAGAAAATGTAATCTACAAGGATCGCAACGCCAGGGTAAATATAAGAAAGAACAGCGATTGACCCAGTCGAAACCTTTTGGAAGGAGGAGTAAAGCAGTATGTACATTATGCAAGTGTGCACCACGCCCAAGCCGACTAGCCATGCCCACTGTTCGCCTGCGCTAGGAACAATATCAAAGTTTACAAACGGCAGCAGCAGCATACATCCCAAAGAAACCTGTATCGCGGCTATAAAATGAGGCTTTACTCCATTGAGTTGCTTAATGATAAGTGTCGCAACCGCGTACAGAACCGCTGCCGCAAGAGCAAAAAGCAAACCGTAAATTTGCTTATCTTTTGCAACATTTGCCGCACTGGGGTCAACAATCAAAACCACCCCTATAAGCGCCACTAAAACCCATACCAAGTTATGGCTCTCCAATTTCTCCCGCAAAAACAATGCCGCCAGGAACACGAGAAATAAAGGCTGAGTATGGTAGACAACCGTACTAACCGAGATGGAAGCATACTTATAAGATTCAAATAATAGAATCCAATTCAGAACTACCGCCACACCGCTGCTGATGATAAGTAGCCAGTGTTTTTTAGTTAACTCGGCGAAATTTAGATACCCTTTAAATGCACAGTAAGCGATCAAGCACCCTCCGCCGAACAGGCATCGGAAGAAAACGGCATTGTAACTAGGTTGACCAGACTCAAGCACAAACATCCCAACGGTTCCTGATAAGACCATGGCGATAATCAGCTCAAACTTTCCCCGCCTTTCTAAACTCATATCCAAACTCGCTATCTAATGGGTTGCTTGCTTCAACGTCTCAAACTAAATGACATGCCATTGCGGGTATCAAAACGATAAATAGTTCCGATGTTGAGCGAATCTAGCATTACCAATCATAATCAGTTAGCGACCTAATTTAAGCTGCAACGGGTTTAAAATACAACTGAATTTTCTTTATAAAAAATCATACCTAATGCCAAATAGCAAAGCTGATCTACGAGGGTCAGACGGATTTTCTCTATATAGCTGATCAGTGAATTCAGCGAAATAGACCATGCCATTATTAACTGGACTATACGCCAGTTTGGAGTGAACAAAAGCGACGGTACCAAAGTTAAAAGGCTCGGATGTATAACTTAAGTTCGAATATAAAATGAGCGCATCACTGACTTTAACAGTATTACCAATCGCGGCAAGCCAACCATTTTCAGCACTCATACCTTCATAGTGACTGATCTCAAAATAATTATTATTTTTATCAACTCTGAACCTGGTGGTTAAAATATCATTCTCAAAATCACCAATCGATGGGTTCTCTATATCAAATAACGCAACTGAAAAGTCCAATGTGTAGTCGTTATACTTCTTGATATAACCAAGCGATAAATCAAACTCTGTCGAGCGGCTTCTGTTATCTGAATCTAACGGTATATTTGCCCACAACGAGGTGTAGAACTTATCATCGAATACAGAGTTTACATATACTTGCATCACAGGGCTTCGGTCGGCCAAGGTTCCAATCGTACCTATGTCTTTATTTAACAAAGACAACCACCCAGTATGCTGAATATTCTGCCCGTTAGACAGATCCGTACTAGCTCCAATATCCGAAGATATAAGACTACCGAGCATGAGGTTGGCGATTAGAAATACTTGAAAGGGAGACCTACGGTTTTTAAATCTGACACTCATTTTGATCTCTATTTACTGACGAACCGATATCTGGAAGCCATGCCCTTTCGCGGCCATTGGTATAACGGCCGCAAGGCAGCTTGTGTTTAAGGCTTTTAAACGCCTTAAATTTGTGTAAAACCAATCATTAACATATCCCTATATCCAGGTGACTCGCTAGCCGGTTCTATAGCACTGACATCGTGGTACAGTTCTTTGTCATTTAGAATTACGAAGTCTCCTTGATTCTCTAACACCTTTGACGCGAGAAGCTCCTTATTATTGTCAAACAGCATATTTTCGCCGCCAATAACGCCGTTCCGGTTTATCAAGACCAGCGTCGTAAAGTTCGTGCCATCTTTATGAATGCCCTCAGGTGAGGGTTCACCTGTTTCGCCATTGCTAGTCTTTATTCTCACTTGATGAATTTGTAAATCCCAGTGATTACCGTAACCAAGCACAGAAAAAATCGTGCCGTAATGCCGAACTAAATCTTTGATAATCCCATGGCCCGCAACATAAGGGGTTATGGCGTCAAATTTTCTTTCGACACCTCCGTTTAGCGGATTGTCTCCTTCCTTCTGAAAATAACAGCCGTGCCTTTTATAACTTAGTTCAGAAGACTCAGCATCGTAGACCGCCATACTAAATCTTCGTTCCCTATAACTACCTTCGTCTGCCATAAACGAATCGGCGCCTAGGTCGTCCCAAGTGCTGCAGAAATCATCCCAAGTTTGATCTAATTTTCCAGCGAAATCGTCAACGTAATTGCCAAAACAATATCGGTCTTTTTGGATCTCACTAACCGCCTTAGAACTTTCGTCTAAAATTTCGATTCGAGGGCTCATATCTATCGTGTTCATATTTTTCAACTCCTAGATCAAGTTAATCAGCAACTTCATTCGTTGCCGATCAAGCCGCTTTTTTTGAAGCGAACAGACTATTTAGCGAATCGAGATATCGCTCGGAAGAGTTCAATCTAATCATTGCACCAAGCGCTATTTCCCTACCAATTGCAGGCGACTGGTTAACTAATGGGGCAATGATATTATTCAACCATCCCCTAGCATGAACCGTGTCGATTGCAATGTGTATCTTGTGATAAATGATGCTCTCTGGCGGAAGGTTATTTCTGTTCCATGCAGCAACGACGTGTTTGAACCTTCTTGGCGCTAAATATTCTGTTACGCCAAAGTAGCCAACAGATTTGTAGTAATGGCGCCTCGATAGAGACAAGCAAGACGATAAGTTACCGGCGACAATCGAATCCAAGAGCATATTATCGTTAATATACTTCTCGTCTATATTCAGCTCTTTAAGTGCTTTAGCAAAGAGAACAGTATGAACTTCTTCACTATTTCCATTGCCCATTTCATCGTAGTAGTTGTTGGCAATCTCCAATTTTTCAGCACCTTGAGTACCTATCTGCATTAACGCTAGAATATCGTCAAAACGAGGATCTAAACTTGTTTCTTGCGCTAAGAAGAGCGCCAAGTCAGAGGCGGTAGCGCTTTCTGCCATATATTGATTATATAAAGGGTGCACGCTCGATTGATGATCGGAAATCATTTTCTTTAACCACTTTACGTACTCATCGCCCTGTTCCGGATAGGACTCGATTTCCTCTGTAGATATTAGCGAACGCTCATATCCCAACATACTCTCTTCCAATACTGACGCGACATCGCGAAAAATAGGCAACTTATCGCTATCTACATGCTCAATACTCGCACTTGAGAAATCGTGGTCATAGATAAACGCTAGTGATTGATGCAACTCATCTAATGAGTTCATATCCTGATTTGAATATGCCTGATCGCCCAGCTGTCTGCACTTATCTCGTATTTCAGATCTAAGTTCATAGTCATGATTAATTTGTCGCCATATTTGGCTACTAGATTTAGACGTCTCACGGAGCCATCCGATAAGAGATTCATTAATTTTTTCTAGCATAAGATTATCGATATTCGTCATTTTATATTCCTCAATATAAAGTTGAATCAAAACTGATTAATTTGGATTTGCTTTCCTTGTTTAACCACGCATTGGCGTCATCAAGCGGCGCTTTGCTGCGCGTTATACCTTCAAGCTTTTTGGAAAGAGCCGCGTTCAATGCAATAAACCCTTGTTGCCCATGGGGCATTTCTTTCTCATGAAATATTGCCTCCGCAGGGCATTCTGGTTCACACGCGCTGCAATCAATACATGTATCAGGATCTATAACGAGAAACTCATTAGCTTCGCAGAATGCGTCGACAGGACATATCTCTACGCAGCTTGTGTACTTACACTTAACGCAGTTTTCTCCAATCACATAGGTCATAACAATTCCGTCGGATTTATAATATTAGTCTTTCGGCTAATTGCCTGATATAGAGCCAATTTGTCTGATCGAGGGAATCAAACGAAGCGCTTCCCGGTCTTTCTCATCGCTTCGTCTCATCACTTGCAGATTAGAATGTATTACATGTATTTTCCCGTCTTTAACGGCGCCTGTTGTAGGGTAAACATCGCCGAGTGGAAACGTGCTTACCAGTGTCGCTGACTGCCAATCATTAGTGCCCTTAATTATGTATGCCGAGTTAGCCGCTACTCCTTCCTCGTTATTGGATATAAGAACTATTTCATCTTCATCTATGAATACCAGTCCATCGCCAGCGACAAAACGGTCAGTAATCTGTATCTGTGAAAAAGCTTCTGGATCATCAACTGGTATTTTATAGAGAGTGCCTGAACTCTTTTTTACCGCAATAAGGTAACCATCAGGGTGATATACAATTCCGTTAAGATTGAACCCTTCACCCTCAAATTCAGAATTTTCTAAGAAGACAGTAGCTTTATTATCAGTGTCAACTTTATAAATTACTGGAGCGATACTGTCAGTAACGTAAGCATTACCATTTGCATCTAGGGTGACCCCATTCGCAAAATGCTCGCTTTCAGGTCGTAAGCTGGCTAGGTCGTGATAAGCCAGCTTGTTGCCGTTTTCAAGGCTATAAATGCCCAAACCGGCGACTTGAAGTGTTCCGTCGTAGTCAGAATTAACACTCACTCCAAGATCGGAGTTAGTAACGAATACCTTTCCTCTTTTTCCATCGACCGCAATACCCATGACAGAATATAAATTATCATCCTTTAATATCTGCTTGTATTTACCTGCTTTATCGATTTCATATACCGCGCTATAACGAACAGAACCGACAAAAAACTTACCTAATACGTCATTATAAATTAGGGTCTCGGGGTAAACACTTTTGCTTTCGGTATCCAGTATCTTGACTTGGCCACTATCTACAAAGCTTGCGTTAGAAGCAATGGATTCTGAATTGAACGCGAAAAGCGTTAAACTAATGTAA
>JAESTB010000448.1 GCA_016763815.1 Arenicella sp. | reverse complement strand
GGCGCTCGCAGAATCTGACTCCCTTAGCTCCGCCGAACTGTCTGCAAAAACAGCTACTGCGGAAAGATATGTAAGCGACATGTCTGGCAGCGCAGACTGCATCAGGCCATGTTGAATATAGCCCAGAGCAAAATACCTTCTACATGACGCCGGAGCAATCGGCTGCTTTTGGCGATAGCGACAGCCCTATATTTATGACGGGTGCTTTCTACGCAATTATCTCTTTGTATCATGATGAAGCAAAATTACGCGCAGCTTTCAAATCGGGTGAAGGTATTTCCTGGGGTGACGACAATACTTGTTTGTTTTGCCGAACCGAGAAATTCTTTAGTCCGTCATGCCAGGGAAACCTAATTTCAAACTGGTTAGCCAGCTTAGACGGCGTCGTTGATAAATTGAAAAATGGCGCAAAGGAGGCGAGCACGCCGCCTCGACCATTATTATGATCAAGGCTTTTCCAAACACTTAATTTATATGGGGTCGACTATCATGAGCCCTCAATATTACAGGCCATCGACAAATCAAGATTTTGACTTGATCACATTCTTCGATTGTCTACACGACATGGGCGACCCAGAGGGGGCCTGTGCAAGTGTTAAACAAGCATTTAAACCTGATGGCTGGTGCATGGTAGTAGAACTGTTTGCGGATGATTCAATTGCCGAAAATCTAAACCCAATCGATAGAGCCTTTTATGCATTTTCGACCCGGCCATTTACTTCGGCTTCTCTAAGCTCAACTCGACGAATTTTACCGCTCACCGTTTTCGGCAGCTCTGTAACAAATTCAATTTTTCGAGGATACTTATAAGGTGCCGTATGTTGTTTCACAAACTGTTGAAGCTCAGCTATTAATGCATCTGAAGCATCATAGCCATCACTCAACACAATGAATGCTTTAACCACAGCGCCTCGATCTTGATCGGGGCTCGCGACTACCGCAGACTCAGTAACACCATCGTGCTCTAATAAAGCGCTCTCAACCTCAAATGGGCCAATTCGATAACCCGCCGAAATAATCACATCATCATCTCGCCCGACAAACCAAAAATAACCATCTTCATCAACATAAGCACGATCACCGGTTAAATACCATTGCCCCCTAAATGACTTTGCCGTCTTCTCAGGCTCATCCTTGTATTCTTTAAATAGGCCCATTGGCCGTTGAGGCACAGTATTAACAGCAATGTCACCCTCTTGATTAGCCCCGACAATCTCCCCTGATTCATCAATAACTTGCAGGTCAATACCCGGCGCAGGCTTGCCCATTGAACCAAAACGAGGTTCTATAGAAATTGAGTTACCACATAAAATCGTTGTTTCAGTTTGCCCGTAACCATCACGAATCACCAACCCCGTCGCGCGTTGCCACACCTCTATAACTTCAGGGTTTAGTGGTTCACCAGCAGCAACACAATGACGTAAATGAGTATTCTCTAAAACACTTAAATCTTGCTGAACAAACATTCGATAAATCGTGGGTGCACCGCAAAATGTTGTAATCGGGTATCGACTGAACATTTCGAGACTGGCTTTTGGGCCAAAGCCAGAAACATCATGAACAAATATCCCAGCGCCCAATAACCAAGGGCCAAAATAACTACTCCACACCGCTTTAGCCCATCCGGTATCACTAATGTTCCAGTGCAAATCGTCTGGCCCAAGATCTAACCAATACTCACCGGTGGTAATATGACCCCGACCATAATTATGATCATGTATGCACATTTTCGGGTTTCCGGTGGTACCAGAAGTAAAATAACAAAGCGAATCTTCTTCACCGCGCGTCGCAGCACTGACAAATTCGGAGGGGTAATCGATCAGGCTTGTATCATAATTTATCCAACCACTTTGGTCTGAACCAACGATCACACACGCTCTTAAACTTTCACAATACGGTCTTATCTCATCAACCTTGTCAGCACATGAACCATCCGTGATAACGCAGACGGCATCAGTGGCATTAACCCGATAACGAATATCTTTTGAAGACAACTGAGTTGTCCCGGGGGAAGCAACCACTCCCATTCGGATGCAAGCCGTTAGTATTTCCCACCACGCTACGGGCCGGCCCAACATAATCACGACAGTTTCACCACGCTTAACACCTGCGGCCGTTAAGAGATTTGCAGCCTTGCAAGAAGCGTCACTCATTTGCTTAAAGCTGATTCGCCGCGACTGTTCATTTTCTCCAACCCATAGCATCGCTAGAGAATCTGGCGAGCGACATGCCCAATCATCAATCACATCCGATGCAAAGTTAAATTTTTCTTGTGCCTTCATTGAGACCCCATGTTTTATTCTTAGAAGAAGATTATCAAACGTTCAATTACCTATTTTAGTAATTTAAAATCGCTAAACATCACTCGCTTGTTCCATGATTTCGCGCATCTTAAATTTTTGAATTTTCCCGGTTACTGTTAAAGGATATTCGTCAACAAAACGTACTAAGGCCGGAACCTTAAAATATGCTATCTGTTGCGTACAATAATCCCGCAGGCCTTGCTCGCTAAGTTGAGAACCCTCTTTTAGCTTTACCCACACGGCGACAATCTCACCGAACTTCTTATCGCTAACACCAAAAGCCTGAGCGTCTGAAATTTCTGGGTGCGTTACCAAATAATCTTCAATTTCCTTTGGTGCGATATTCTCTCCGCCACGAATAATAGTGTCCTTAATTCGCCCAACAATGGCGCAATAACCTTGTTCATCAATAATGCCTTGATCACCTGTGTGCATCCAACCATCGATAATAGATTCATCGGTTTTTTGTTGATCATTCCAATATCCCTGCATCACACTATAGCCTTTGGTACATAGCTCTCCAGCGTCACCGCGAACAACCGTTTGCCCATTAATATCCACCACTTTCACCTCGACATAAGGGTGTATCGAACCAACCGTGGTCACACGCTTTTGCATTGGGTCGTCTGTAGCTGACTGAAAACTGACAGGGCTAGTTTCAGTCATTCCGTAGCAATTAGTGACCTCAGACATATTCATTTCGTTGATGATGCGAGACATTAGAATTTGACCGCACAATGAGCCTGCGACAATACCCGTTCTCAATGAAGTGAGGTCAAAGTCACTAAAGCTAGAGTGATCTAACATGGCACCGAACATTGTTGGCACACCATAAAGCGCTGTGCATTGTTCTTTTTGAACAGCGTTTAAAGTACTCACTGGATCAAATGCATCATCGGGCAGAACTAAGGTAGCACCATAGCTGGCGCAAGCTAACGTTGCCATTACCATGCCGAAGCAGTGGTACAAGGGAACAGGGGCGCAGACTAAATCATCGCTTGTGAGCTTTATACCAGCTCCCACATTGGTTCCATTATTAACAATATTATGATGGCTCAATGTTGCTCCTTTTGGGGCGCCCGTTGTGCCACTGGTAAATTGAATGTTAACTGGCATATGACAGTTAACATTCAATTCGGCCCTACTAATATCAAATGTTGACGCTTTGCCTATGTCAATAACTGAATTAAAACTAGCATAACCATCTCGAGAGAGTTCCGATATTAGGATCAGTGTCTTAAGCGTCGGGAAAGCTTTAGATTTTAAATTACCAACACCACATTGACCAACGTCGCCTGCCACAGCTTGCAAAATCTCAGGGTAGTTTGACGTTTTAAATTGGTCAGCCATTACCAACGCTTTACACCCTACTTTATTAAGCGCGTGCTCTAGCTCATAAGACCTATAGGCTGGATTTACATTAACTAAAATAAGACCGAGTTTTGACGCCGCATACATGGTGATAATCCACTCTACGCAGTTCGGTGCCCAAATGCCAATACGGTCACCGCTAACAAGGCCGCATTCAACCAAGCCCTTCGCAAACAAATCTGAAACCTGATCCAGTTGCAAATAACTTAATTCAACATTTTGATGTACAGAAACAACAGCCCTTTTGTGAGGTTCTTGTGTGACCGCACGTCTTAATAATTGGCCAATCGTTAGATCCAACAATGGCGAGTCGGTCTTACCAGATAGATAACTCAGTGCTTTATTCATATTTTTTACCTTGTTCTTATTAGTCGATTCATCAAGGCTAAACGAACCCCTTCTTACGCAGATACGATGGTTTTAATTCAATCCGCCAAGCGTTCAATATCGCTAATGATTTGCGCCCTCTCTTTTGCAACATCTTTCATTTTAATACCACGGTACTTCGCCACTTCTAATGTATCAAAAAGCGAAACTCCTCTGTTATTTTTAGCTGACTCGAGAAGATCAATGGAAATATAATTGAGAACATCAGCCAGATGCTGGTCGCTCAATGGCGACTGTGAAGAACCTGGCACAGCAACAAAAAACTGGCGCCCACGCTCACTTGATAGCATGTTAATCCCGTGCACAGACATGTCTGGAATACTACCCTCAACGCCCTCACCACTGGCCTTATGACAACCTTGGCATTGCAACATATAATTAATTTTTCCAGCGTTTGAGTTATATACGTATGGCTCCTGTGCTATCGCAGTAATATTAAAGCTGGGCGTCAACAATAACGCTGCGAAAAACTTCAATAAAGCCTGTGTTTTACTCAATTGCATCCTTACGAAGTTCGCGACTTGATCTTGCATCGTCTTTTAGCAACAAACGTGTTGCGGCGATTTCGTCGGCGGAAAAAGCATTAAAGTCAGGGTTAACTTGATCGGCTAATTTGAGAGAAACATAATTCAGGACTGAACTTATTTGTTGATCACTCAAAATACTGCCATAGGACTGCATGTAGCCGTTATAGTTCACATTGCCAACCTTTATGTGTCCATTCAAACCCTGCAGTAATACACTTTTTAAATAGAGCCGACCCGCAGGGTCAGAACTCAATTTTGCCAAGCGATTGCGAAGCGGCGGAAAAGCCCCTTTTACACCATCGCCACTGGCTAAATGACAAGCCGCGCACTGATTAAATACGGCCTGACCTTGAGCATGACTATGGACGTCCAGTGACGTTTCATCTTTAGTGTGCTGTACAATTTTCGGTTTTGGATCATTCGCCAACAACACACCACTAACCGACAGAGTAAGTAGGCCAAGACTAAAAAAATTCATGAACTTAAGCATCATCTATCGCAACCCCTAAAATAACGCCAGTCGAGCAAGTATAAACTTGGCTCTTTGCCCCAAGACACCAATTAATATCGTTGTTAGCTTGTGGGCGATATGTCGGCTTATCCCCCTCATTACGATTACACAAACAACGACCACAACTCGTAACACCACAACAGTCATTGTAAGAGATAATGTAGTTACGGCCATCAGATGGGTTTTTACACGTGCCAATCCATGTAATTGGCGACATCTCGGTGCCTGGGGGACAAGCGTTAGCGCTTCCGCCACAACAACTGCAAAGAAACCCATCAATGGCACAATAACGCCAATAGTCGCAACTAGTCGGATCACCTGGGTCACCTTCAATTCCGGAGGATTGCGACCCAACACCAGAGTAACCGTTACCAGAATTATTACCAGCCGCTCTGGCAACGGGTAATAATGGAATGCTTGCAGCACCAAACAACACTGTCGTAATACTCGCTAACACACTTCTTCGCGAGGTATTTTGAGCGATTTTCCGCGTGCTTTTTTCAAAAAATTTATCTAGTTTGTTCATTACTAATCTCTAGGTTATTGCTAGCTTGCGGTATTTTTCTCTAAATAATCTTGTAGAGAAGCGACCTGCGTTTCTTTGGCATTAAACAAGCTGTCAAAATGCTCTCGGGTATTGATTAACCCCATTGATGCAATTTTTCCAAACTCATCAACCAGCACTGCATAAGGCAATTTTGATACCCCATAAGAGCGGCCAAGTTTTTGTGAGTTAACAAATGGAAACTTCTGCAACTGTTGCCGTTTAATAAATTCCGTCATTTCACTAGCGTTGCCATCCGAAGCAAGAACAAAATCTAGCCAATTACTCTCAGCCAAACTGGCCGACTTAAAAGCGGGTAACAGGGTCTTACAAATTGGGCAGTCTGGTGCCACAAAAAATACTAACTGGCTTTTACCATCGTTACTTACGGCGCCAATACTAATATCAATCAAACCATTGTGATCGGTGACCACTAATTCAGGAGCATCGTCGCCAACCGATAACGCTTGTTGAATCATTAACGCGCCAGCCGGTGCTATTCGTTCATAGAGCACACCAACCTGACGCACCAATGCAAACACCACAAATAACAAGCCAATCACGCATAACCATAAAACAATATTCGAAATAATTAAAAAATTAGTCATAGTGCTTCTCCAATAAAGAAATCAAGCTTGTATTTTTTTGCAGTTCTTCGATCGTCCAATAGATTAAGCTCAAAGCAATTGCTAACAGCATTGCAAGCACTGAGTAAAAAATAGAATCACCAGCTTGCGCGTTATTAATGTCTCGCCCTTGGTTAAAATACAAACAAACACAACCGCCGATCAAAACAACATTTCTTAATAGCGGCCAAAGGCTAATAGGTTGATTAGAGCTACCACCACAACCACAATCTTCCAACGTCTTGCCTTCGAAGTAGACTTTGCTAAGCGCACCGGTATATGCAATGAGTAAAAAGAGTGACGCTCCAGCACTGACGCCGTTGAACCACCCAAACCAAACCGTTAAACACAGAGACAACGCAACGGCTAATTCAACGACCGGTAGCATGGGTGAAACAACCCCAGCCAATTTGCGCGGGAGCACATGGTAGTCATTAAGTATTTTATTAAATTGCTTGGTATC
>JAESTB010000447.1 GCA_016763815.1 Arenicella sp. | reverse complement strand
GAACTGTGTAATACTGCATGGTGGAGGCCCTCAACTCAATACCTTGCAGCAATTGCATGGTCTGGTGCCGACTAAAATTGAGGGCCGACGGGTTACCGCTGAGGCTGATTTGTTGGTCGTAAAACAGGCACTGTGCGGTGAGGTTAATGTTGATTTGGTTGCATCATTATTAGCCCAGGGGGTAAACGCCTTTGGTTGTCATGGCGCTTCTGGTTGGCTTATTCGGGCCAGTAAACGGCCGCCGATGGAGTTTGCTGGTCATGGATTAGTCGACATGGGCGAGGTCGGTGACGTAGAAAAAATAAACCTAGATTTGCTTGTTGACTTGTTGGCGATGAATTTAGTGCCGGTGATTGCCTCTCTCGGGGTAGGTCTAAACGGCCGAGTATTCAATATTAACGCCGACACCACGGTTGCGGCTATCGCCAGTGCACTTAAGGCTGATGTTTTGATTCTGTCGACCATGGTTGGTGGTATTTATAAAGATATTAGCGATAAGCAAAGCCGACTATCCGAGGTTACACCTAGCTCGGCCTCGGAGCTTATCTCAAGCGGCATAATTAGCGATGGAATGATTCCGAAAGTACAAGAATCGTTAGCATTATTGAGTCAGGGTGTCGGCTCAATAGTGATTACTAACGCGACCGAAAAGGGTGGTTTTTTGGCTATATCTAAGGGTGATAATTCAATAGGAACGCGCTTAATTCGAGACATTTAGAGTGTGGAAATTGATTCTAAATGTCCATTTGTTGCAATCGATCGATAATAGATGTATAAAAATTAGCGGCTAATGTCTATTTCGTTAAAATAATAGAATACTGTTTCTAAATAACCTTAAAGATCCCCAATTTGCCTCTAGTTTTTCACGCTCTGGATAGTACACTCTTGCGGAAATAATTAATTAGACCAATGTTGGAGAGACACGATGGACAACAATTTTTCATCGGCGGACCTCGAATTTCAACAAGAAGTTCGAGCGTTTTTTAAAAGCGCCTATACGCCAGAATTGCAAGTAAAAGTAGAATCTGGTGAAGACCATAAAGGCGTCGCCATTGAGTGGCAGAACAAATTAAATGATCAAGGCTGGTTTGCCGTTGATTGGCCAGTCGAGGTAGGCGGAACCGGATGGACTCCGGTGCAGAAATTTATTTTTGAGACCGAGCGTTGTGAAGCTGGTGCTCCAGACGTAGTCCCGTTCGGCGTAAAAATGGTTGCTCCAGTCATTTTTACCTTTGGTAACGATGAACAAAAAAAGCGATTCTTACCACGCATATTAACCAGCCAAGACTGGTGGTGCCAAGGTTACTCTGAGCCCGGCGCTGGTTCTGATCTTGCCGCGTTGCAGACTAAGGCGGTTAAAGACGGTGATGATTATCTTGTTACGGGTGCCAAAATTTGGACTACCTACGCACAAAGTGCTGATTGGATTTTCTGTTTGGTTCGTACAGGCACATTTGAAAAGCGCCAACAAGGTATTAGTTTTTTGTTAATTGACATGAAGAGCGAAGGTATTCAGGTTAATCCGATTCACTCAATTGATAACCATCATTCTCTCAACGAAGTGGTATTTGATAATGTTCGTGTTCCTCAAGAGAACCTGATTGGCGTCGAAAATCAAGGCTGGACTTACGCAAAAGCTCTACTCGCGCACGAACGCACCGGTATTGCTGGCGTTGCTCAGTGCCGTAACTGGTTGCGAGAAATTTCTGAGCTTGCTAGACAGCAAACCAATTATAAGGGCTTATTGATTGACGACCCTCAATTTCAAACTCGCTTGTCTGATATTGAAATTGAATTGATGGCGCTTGAGTACCTCGAGCTTCGCGTTTTGGCCAAGTTGTCATCGGGTGATACGCCTGGGCCTGAGTCGTCGCTATTGAAAATCAAAGGCACCGAACTTCAACAATTGTTACAAGAGCTGCGTATGCAGACTATTGGCGCTTACTCAGGTTCGCTTCACCTAGATGATTTCCAAAGTGATCTGCATCGTCGTGGTTCGAACTCGCGTCGTGCCTACATGTATGGACGAGCAGCAACCATCTACGGTGGTTCAAACGAAGTACAGCGTAACGTTATTGCTAAAGCCGTTTTAGGTTTGTAGTCGGAGATTGAAAAATGAATTTTGAATATAGTGAAGAGCAAAACGCGCTCAAAGATAGCATCGTCCGATGGGCGCAAGATAACTACAGCTTCGAGCAACGTCGAGTAGGCGCTGATTCTGACAATGGCTTTAGCCAAAATCACTACAACACCTTTGCTGAGCTAGGTTGGTTGTCGGTTCCGTTTTCAGAAGAGAATGGTGGTTATGGCGGCAGCGTGGTTGATATCGCCGCTGTAATGGAAGAGTTTGGTAAAGCCTTGGTTGTTGAGCCGGTTTTCCCTAACTTGATTTTATTTGGCGGTCTATTGGAGCGCAGCACTAACGATGCGATTAAAGCCGATCTTATCCCGCAAGTAATCGACGGTAGCCTGATGGGTGCTGTTGCTCTGTATGAGCCTCAAGCTCATTTCGATGCAAGCAATATTGCCACTAGTGCAACTGAAGATGGGAAGAGTTATTTGATAAGCGGGCACAAGTCGGTAGTTCTTGGCGGCGCACACGCTAAAAAGTTAATCGTTGTCGCTCGTACCAGCGGTGCTCAGACAGATGAAGACGGCTTAAGTCTGTTTTTGCTTGACGCTGGCGCGGCAGGCGTCACGGTAAACGCTTACCCATTGATGGATGGTCAGCAGGTTGCTGATATTCATTTCGATAATGCCTCGGCTCAATTGATTGGTGACCTCGGCAATGCCAGTTCGGCGGTCAAAGAAGTGCTTACTATTGCACATGTTGCGTTAGCCGCTGAGGCTGTTGGCTTGATGGAAGTACTCAA
Organism: Arenicella sp.; assembly: GCA_016763815.1. Taxonomy (GTDB): domain Bacteria; phylum Pseudomonadota; class Gammaproteobacteria; order Arenicellales; family Arenicellaceae; genus Arenicella. The sequence continues at coordinate 1,554 of JAESTB010000447.1, read as the reverse complement.
CCGTACGACTATTGAATACACCAAAACACGTAAGCAATTTGGCGTGACTATTAGCTCATTCCAAGTCTTACAACATCGTATGGTTGATACGTTTATGTCTTACGAGCAAGCTAAGTCACTGTTAATTGGCACTTTAGTGGAACTTACCGACGACAGAACCACGCCACAGAGAGCCAGTAAAATGGTCAACGCTTTACGCACTTTGATTGCCAAGAATGGCAAACACATTGGTGATGAAGCGATTCAATTGCATGGTGGCATGGGCTTAACCGATGAAATGAACGTCGGCCATTATCACAAGCGTATGATGATGATTAACTTGATGTTTGGTAATGGTGATTTCTTTCAGAACCAATTCAATCAAGTAGCGTACGCAAGCGAGTGTCAATGATGACTATTGATGATATAAAAACCGTAATGATCGCGGGCGCAGGCACACTGGGTCTACGCATTGCACTTCGTTGTGCGTTTGACGGCTTTAAGGTTAAGATGTTTGACCTCAGCGAAGAGCAACTTAAAATTGCTCAGGCGATGCAAGCTAAGCTTACTCGAAGCTTTTTGAAGGCGGGTAAAATCACCCAACAACAAGCCGACTTAGTTGACGCTAACTTGACCGTCACTAGTGACATCGATGAAGCGGTTAAAGGCATTGACTTGATTAGTGAGTCGGTGACTGAAAATCTAGAGTTGAAGAAGGCATTCTATGCTGATCTGACGCCGCGGTTGGCTAAAGGCGTAATCCTAACGACCAATACATCTTACCTTTTACCGTCGGCGCTACTTGACTCGATTGGTCAACCAGAGTTGTTTTGTGCACTTCATTTTCACGATGTGTTTAATCAAGTTGTGGTTGATATCATGCCGCATCCCAGCACTGATCAAGCGGTTATTGATCTGTTGATGGAGTTTGGTAAACGTATAAATCAAATACCAGTATTTGTTCAAAAAGAAAGCCCCGGATATATGTTTAACGCCATGCTGATGGCGATTCTTGGCCAAGCATCAGAATTGTTTGCTAACGAAGTTGGCAGCTTTCAAGACATAGACCGGTCATTCATGGGCAACTTTGGCACTATGGCTGGACCTTTTGGGATGATGGACCAAGTTGGTTTAGAGACTGTTTGGCATATTGTCAGCGTTCAAGATGACGAGCGCAGTAAAGTCTTTGCCGATATTATCAAATCGTATATAGATCAAGGCAAATTAGGCTATAAATCGGGACAAGGTTTTTATACTTATCCTGGGCCAGAATTTGCGCAGCCAGAATTTTTAAAAGCCTAAGCCTAATAGTGCTAGTCGCTTAGAATAGGTCGCGTACTAGCTTGGTAAAATCGGTGTTACTCACTATTCTCACGCAAGCGAGAATCCAATAAACATAGAGGAAAACAACATGAAAGATGCTGTTATTGTATCCACCGCCAGAACCCCAATCGGAAAAGCTTACCGTGGTGGTTTTAATGATTTACACAGTGCCACATTGGGAGCCGCTGCCGTACGTGCTGCGGTTGAACGAGCGGGCATAGACGCGGCAGAGGTTGATGATGTAATCATGGG
>JAESTB010000446.1 GCA_016763815.1 Arenicella sp. | reverse complement strand
GGTTCAATACAAAATACCGCTAACGATTCCAACCGACGAAACGTAATTCGAGATCAGAATGATTGCATCAGGAAACGAAAAAATTATTGATTATTTCATCGCCGAGTTACAGTCGTTGCGTCAGCGCGCATCTTTGTTTTCGGAAGATTACCCAGAAGTTGCGAGTGAATTACGCCTGGGGTCTGGGCGATCGGATGACCCGCATGTTGAAATATTGTTGCAATCTTTCGCTTATATGACGGCGAGGTTGCGGTACAACCTTGATGCTGATCTTCCCGAGGTGCCAGTAAATTTACTAAAGCACTTATACCCTCATTTGGAAACTCCGATTCCGTCCATGGGAATACTACAGGTTGACCCGTATCCCGACACAGTGGACTTTACCGAAGGTTATTGTTTACAGCGGGGGCGCTCGTTTAAACGCAAGGTTCGTGCCCAGGACAACAACCAATACGACTGCTATCTTCGCGCCGCATGTGATACAGATTTGTGGCCAATAAAGATCAATAAGTTGAGTTTATTACCGACCAACAGGTTTGCAGGCATTGATCGCCAGTTTAGTGGTGTACGCTCAGTTTTACAGGTCAAGTTAGAGACTGTTAGTGGCCTTGAGTTTAGTGACTTGAGTATGCAAACGTTGCGTCTATTTGTTAATTCCTCGAACCCTCGTTGTTATCAATTATTTGATCGGCTTCAGGGTAATCTTATCTCGGTAGTCAGTGAGCAATTGGTCGATGGAAGCGAGGCGAATTACCATAAAACGACGCTCGCATGGCAAGGCTTTGACGAGAATCAGGCGATTCCTCCCTATACCAAACGGTCGCACCCGGCGTACCGTTTGTTGCAGGAATATTTTTCGTTTCCTGAAAAGTTTCTCATGTTCGACGTAGGCGATATCAATACTGATGAGTGCGGTAGCGAACTGAATCTATATTTTCTATTTGACGTTGATCTGTCTGATGAAAACATCGTAGACAACGACAGCCTGCTGCCTAACTGCGTACCAGTAGTCAATTTATACAACGCGATCACTGAGCCGATCAGGCTGAACCAACGCGAGTTTGAATATCTATTGGTGCCTGACGTAAAGCAATACAACGCCAGTGAAATCTATGCAATAAATAAGGTCGTAGGCACCGATGTCCGAGGTCGGTCATCAGAAATTGCTGCATTCTTACCTGATCAAGATGTGTACAAAATTGAAAACGAAAAAAGTTATTGGTCATCTCGAAGAGATTACTCTGAACGTAAGCGGTTTTGTGGAACAGAAATGTACCTATCGTTTCATGACCAAGGATTTAATATTTCCTTGCCCGCGAGCAATTCGATTTATGCCGAGGTCACCTGCACTAATCGTGACTTAGCGCAACATCTGCGTATTGGGTCTCAAATGATGTTAGTCGGCGAGGGCCCCGCTAGCAACGCGGTTTTAGTGACCAAGCCTACCCGACATCAGGTGCCGGCAATTCGAGGCAAACAACCTTGGGAACTGGTTTCACACCTTACCTTGAATTTTTCTACGCTTGGAAAATCTCGTAATTACCAACCCGTGTCTAGTCAAATAGGGAGAGGCCCAACAAACAATGCTGATAGGCCAATCGATAATGAAAACGTTTTGTTAATTCAGAATTTACTTCGAATGTACTGCGAGGCTGACAATCTCAGTCATCAGCGATTGGTCGACTCAATTCAGGATATGCACACAGAGCTAACCGCTTCGCATATTGGCCAAGATGCTTGGCGAGGCTTCTCGCAAGGGATGAAACTCTCGATGACAATTGATGAGTCCCTTGTTGATCATACGAGTGTGTTTCTATTTGGTGAAGTAATGCAGCGTTTTTTCGCACTCTACACCGCAGTGAATTCTTTTGTCAGCTTACGACTTCTAAGTAATCAACGTGACGAGGCACTTAAAACATGGCCACCTATGACCGGCGAGAAAGCGTTCCTGTAAGAGATAGCCTAATCGGCGATCCTTCGAGCTACAATTTCTATCAAGCAGTACGACTGCTAGTACCTTCTTATGACCGCGATTTAACGGTAATGGAAGGTTTAGACAACGCGATTAGATTTACCACCGAGACCGGCGATCAGTTTCCAGCCAGCGATGTCTATTCTATCAGCGATTCAACTGATCAAGCGTTGATGACTCTCGCAACCTTCGGGCTTACAGGGCCGTTGGGGCCAATTCCGCAGCAACATAGCGCGCGAATCGAATCAGAAGCAAGACGAGGTAATGATGCTCTGAAAAAGTTTCTTGGCATGTTTGAACATCGTCTTGTCTCGTTGCTCTATCTAGTTAAGAAAAAAACTCGAATTGGGCTGCATACAGGCCTGCGCTCGCAGTCTGATCAATATCGGTATTTGTTTAATGTCAGTGGATTGCCTCGAGCCTTAGGTACTCAAGTTGGCGCTCAAGGCGGCGCTAAGGTCGACTCCCAATATACACCCTTACTGCCGTTTGCCGGCCTGCTTGCTGGAGGTAAAATCACGGCGCCAGCATTGGTGAATATTCTCTCGACATTACTCGATACTAAGGTCAAATTATCGTCAGGTGTTGGTGCTTTTATATCACTCGACGCGTCGGTTCAAGCACGCCTTGCCTCTGCGTCAGAACCAGCGCAATTAGCGGGCTTGCCACAACGCTTGGGCGATAAGGTTTCCCTTGGTGGGCGTATATGGAACCAGTCATATGCTATCGAGCTCGAGATCGGGCCTGTTGATTGGGAGACCGCAAATAGTTGGGTACCTGGCAATGAGGCCTACGCAAAATTAGTCGATCTACTTCTCTACACCACCAATGGCCAATGGCAATTAGACACGGTTATCAAGGTAGATAATTCGACCATTCCTATCAGTAGGCTAAATCAGACAACACGGCTGGGTTTTAATAGCTGGTTGAAGACACAAGAAGGGAGTGAGGCGATCAGCCTTACTCGTCGTACAGTCAAACCTAGCCATTTTCACTAAGCTGTATTTATGACTAACACTGACTTCATTCAAGCCAAAACGCCAATACAAGACGTTAACTATGGC
>JAESTB010000445.1 GCA_016763815.1 Arenicella sp. | reverse complement strand
CATTATCGAAAAATCTTCGTAATGGAACGTAGCGCTCAAGTCGATGTCGCGGCCAACCCAGTAAATAAAAAACCGCAGCGTATTTTGCTCGTTGATATTAGTGATTGGTAGATGAGTTCCACGCGCTACGTTAATTAAGCTTTCTGAAGCACTGCGTTGCTGTGTTGGTAGCGGGCAATCTATTAATTCAGGATCGATCCATACTTTACCCAAGCTTTCTTGGTTGGGAAAGTGTTTCACCAACGTTGTCTTAATACCTTCGATTAACCTCTCTACCACTGCTGGGTCAAGTGCCAAGACGGTTTGTCGTAAAACAACCGCTTTTTGAGTATTGCCTTTAGGGAAAACTATGCGCTTATCGGCATTCGTATTCCGGCGGCCAAGGTGGCCTAACAATTGTAGTAGCACACGTGTAGCAACCTGATCCGACACCTTCAAGAACTCACTAGCGACTGTCTGCTGCAGTTGGCTTGGTTGATTTTTTTCCAATAGACGAGTTATTGTTCGCTTTTTCTTAGTGCTTGTTAAGCGAAGCAAGTGATCTAATCGTCGAGCGAATTCACTCGGCCGAGTTTTCAATAATGTAATCGCTGACACGATATCTTGCGTATTAAGACAATGTTCTAAGCGACCATAAAAACTCTCTAGCGCTTGGTTGTTTCGTAGCTTGCTGGCAATGGCGTACACTTTTTTGGAATAGTCGCCAACGCGAAGTCCGTGAAGCAACGCTTTCCATTTGTTTTTATGGCGGCCGATGTCTTCTTCGCTAATAACGCGCTCTAATTGTTTGACTAGTTCTTTGCGCACGCCGCGTGGCAATGAGACAAATTTAGTATTGCTAGCGAGTGATACGTCACCTTCGGATAAGTAGGTGACCATGCGCAAGATGTCAGTGCTATTGCTAATCAATGCTGAGATGTCTTTTTTCTGAAGCAACATGATTGCCGTAACCACACTCTTATTTTCCTGAAAGGGAATATCTTCAGGAAAAGTCAGCTCTGGCTGAGCGTAGTTGAGCATAAACCACTCAATGATACTTTTGTCTTCTTCAGACAGTGAGTCGTTGGCCTTTAAGAGCTGTGTGAAAACTTGCTTGAAGGTTTCTTCATCCGCGAAATCAATCTCTTTGTATTTGGTGTCCTCAAAGGAGAATACCTTAGGCAATTTGTGGTACGCAGGTTTCCACTCACCATTCGACCAATAATGCGTGATGGCGTTTGTGTACAACTCTAGGTCTGAAGCCGCCATGACTTGCTCGGGAAAATTCGGGTACATTGGTGTATGTGTCACGTGCGCACCCGTTGATTCTCGCAGTTGGGCGATGAGTTCACGTGCTAATGTAGTGACTTGCAATATCGGCAATATGCAGATGGTGTTATATAATTTTTCTGACATCACAAAGCCCAAATTCATCATTTCTGCATTTAGACTCATTGCAGTAGTTTGGTTTTTTTGTTCTGGTTTGGCTTCTTGTGTATCGATAACTTGTGGTTCGATAAGCAAGGCGCCTAATTTTTTAATCGCTATTTTTTGTTTGTTCATTGTTAAACCTTTAAATGTAATAAGAGAGCGACATGCCTGGGTTCAATTGGAAGTGATTTAGAATGAAGCCATGTCATAGCCTATTTAAAATTTGAGGAAAGCGAAAAGTCTAATTTGCTGATGCTCTATCCAGCTGAGCTACAGTATCCAAAGATACTGGCTGGATTCGAACCAGCGACCATCAGATTAACAGTAATTAGAAGGAAGACTTTTCATAGCCTCGCTTGAGGGGAGTAATAAACCTAAATTAACCAAAAAACACTTTGCAGTGCCTCCGGACTCGAACCGGAATATAGAAGGAAGGTTTACTATAGCCTCGATTACACTAGAGCAAATGGTGTGCCAACTTTTAATAATCGATTATATTTGTTTTTAAGTCCTTGATATTGTTTGGTTTAGTGATTTCCATGGTTTTTGTGATGCGAAAATAGATGTTTAGATAGATATCTAATTAGATATAAAAATATTCATAAGGATATTTTATTGATTTGGTATCGTTTGAGAATATGCTGGTGTCTACTAATTGTTGAATTAGAGTTTATTGATGTTAGGCTCTCAATAAAACTCAAACGTAAAATACGGATATGCCAAGCTACACAGAACAACTTGCTCTTAAGGGGTTATTGCCTGAACTACCACATCATATCCGCGACGGAATTCAATACGAAGTCGTGATGGGCTCTATTGCCTATGGGGTAAGCAATGATAATTCCGATATGGATGTCTACGGTTTTTCGATTCCGCCGAAGGAAGTAATTTTCCCTAGTTTGCGTGGAGAAATTCTTGGTTTTGATGACTATGAAATTCAGTTTTCTCAGTTCCAAAAGCATCATATAAAAGATGCAGCGGCACTTGGTGGTAAAGGTCGAGTCTACGATATGACGATTTACTCTATCGTTAAGTACTTTCGTTTGTTGATGGAGAACAACCCCAATATTATCGATAGCCTGTATGTGCCTGATAGCTGTGTGTTGTATTCAACGCCCATTGCTGATCGAATTAGAGAGAATCGGAAGATGTTCTTACATAAAGGGTGTTGGGCAACGTTTAAAGGTTACGCGTATGGTCAAATGCATAAGATACGCACTAAAAAACCAGAAGGTAAACGCAAGCCGATTGTTGAGCAGTTCGGGTACGATGTTAAGTTTGCATATCATGTTGTTCGACTGCTGAATGAAGTGGAGCAGTTACTAGTTGAAGAAACTCTAGACCTTACAAAGAACTCTGAACAGTTGAAATCGATTCGCCGAGGTGAATGGTCTTTAGAAAAATTAGAAGAGTACTTTGCTCGTAAAGAAGCTGACTTAGAGTCATTTTATTTGAAGAGCAAACTACCCGATTTGCCTAGAGTTGATGCTATTAGAGATCTGTTGATGAAATGTTTAGAGCAGCAGTTTGGCTCACTAGGCAATTTAGTAAACCAAGATGGTAAGGCTCACGTTACTTTGGGCAAGATCCAGGATATTTTAAGAGACTATGAAGCTTAACCAAGGGGAGGCTTAATTATGAAAATTGATTCCATAATTGATCCTGATATTTTCAGTGGGGTGTTGGAACACCTTGCTAAAATTGAAAAAGAGCACAACGTAGTAGTTCTTCAAGCGATTGAGAGTGGCAGTCGAGCATGGGGTTTTCCTTCGCCAGACAGTGATTATGATGTGCGCTTTATTTACGCTCACCCTAGAGATTGGTATCTTCAACTTTCTGAAGAACGAGACGTGATCGAGCTACCAATCAATGACGAGCTTGACATTGCGGGTTGGGATTTGCGTAAGGCGTTTAATCTTGCGAATAAGGGCAATGCCGTTATCCAAGAATGGATGATTTCTCCAATAATATATAAGCAATCAGAGGACTATATCCAGCTATCTGAGTTGCTGGGCAAAGCCTTTAATCCCATTTCGGCTTACCATCATTATCGTTCAATGGCTAAAAAAGCTTATCTTGATATTGAGCAGTCTGAGAAGAAGAAACTTAAGCGGTTTTTCTATTTTGCGCGTGCAACTTTGAGCGCAAAATGGATCCTCGAGAAGCAGATAATGCCAAGTATCGTCTTTGCCGATCTTGTTAATGAGCTTGTTTCAGATCAGGCAATGGCCGAAGAAATAGAAAGCCTAGTGAGCCAGAAAGCTAAAGAGTCGGAGCAATCCCTATTGGAAGTTCCTGCTTCTATTTATCGTGCATTTACAGATATGTTCGAAACGCTTGATGAGGGTGTGTCGCTTAATTCTGATGCGGCAGTTGGCATCTCCAATAATGATTTCCGAACGTTTCTGGCTCTCAAATAAATAAACTTGATATGGTTTTTCTAATATTAACTCCTAGTTTTATTATGTAT
>JAESTB010000444.1 GCA_016763815.1 Arenicella sp. | reverse complement strand
ATCAATGTGATTTCGCAATGATCCATCCTACTGCAATTGCTCCAGAGCGGGCTACCGAAGTATTTATGACGTTGCTAGCGGACGTTCATGGAAGCAAATACAGCTCTACTATGTAATTCATTGGATTGATTTTTGCTGTTCACTCCAATTCATAACACCTGGGGTTACTGTTTGTAGCTTACTGAGTTTAAACGCACTTCTATTTACAGTTTGTATCGCCGGGAATGCCTCGTATCTGTGTTTCAGTTTTATCAAACATGGATTCGATATATCAGCCCTGTATTTTTATTTGTCTAATGTAGTCTTTATCTTATGAAAGAAGAACAAACGTCATACGGCAGTCTTGAGCCAACGAAGTTGTTAATAAAAAATGCCACTATAGTCAATGCGGACAATTCTTTTGTCGCAGACGTGCTCTGTAAAGATGGCACGATTATAGAGATTGGTCAAAACCTAAACATCAGCCATGATGAAGGCGATGTAATCGATGCGACCGGACTATTGCTTATGCCTGGGGGGGTCGACCCTCATACCCACATGGAACTCCCATTTATGGGAACCGTTGCCTCCGACGATTTCTATACTGGAACGAGAGCTGGGTTGGTCGGTGGCACGACCACCATTATAGATTTTGTGATACCGGCCCCAGGGCAAGATATCTTGGAAGCCCATGGGCAATGGATGGAGCGGGCTGAAAAATCTGCCTCCGACTACAGTTTTCATGTTGCTATTACTTGGTGGGATGACTCGGTTAGTGAGGCTATGGGGGTGCTTGCACAAGACCATGGAGTCAATAGCTTCAAGCATTTTATGGCTTACAAAAATGCCATTATGGCGGATGACGAGATACTGGTTAATTCCTTTAGGAGAGCTTCTGAGTTAGGCGCAATATGCACCGTGCATGCGGAAAATGGGGAGCTGGTCGACACGTTGCAAAAACAAATGCTGGCTCGAGGTATTACCGGGCCTGAAGGTCATCCAATGTCGAGACCACCTGAGGTCGAAGGAGAGGCCGCTAATAGAGCAATTGTGATTGCAGACATGATGAACGTGCCCCTCTATCTAGTACACACCTCGTGTAAACAGTCACTAGATGCAATAACGCGTGCAAGGGCTAGTGGGCAAAGAGTCTATGGAGAAGTCTTGGCTGGGCATCTACTGGTGGATGACTCTGTGTATAGAAATCCTGATATTACGTTCGCAGCGGCGCATGTAATGAGTCCGCCGTTTAGACCTAAAGAGCACCAGGAGCACTTGTGGAATGCATTGCAATCTGGAAATTTGCAAACCACGGCGACCGACCATTGTTGCTTTTGTGAGCCGCAAAAGATGGTTGGAAAAGATGATTTTACTAAAATTCCGAACGGGACGGCAGGAATAGAAGATCGAATGCATGTGCTGTGGCACCACGGAGTTAATACTGGTCGTTTAACTGAGAATGAATTTGTGGCGATAACATCGGCTAACGCCGCAAAAATATTTAATATATACCCGCAAAAAGGCGCTATCCAAGTCGGTGCTGACGCAGATATGGTTATCTGGGATCCAAGTAAAAAGCGGACAATTTCAAAAGACACTCATCATCAAAATATTGACTTCAATATTTTTGAAGGCATGGAGGTAGAAGGGATCAATGTAATCACCATCAGCAATGGTGAAATCGTGTACAGAGATGGCAAGGTAAATGCTGAACGAGGCAGAGGTCGACATATTGCGAGGCCGTTGTTTTCATCAGATAGTCGTGCGCTGCAAAAATCCATTGAGAAAAACTCAGTCGCAAAAGTCGATAGAAAAATTATTTAAACATGAATTTGTAAATGTTTTTAGAAGATGAAAGAGGTTGGTGTAGCCGAATATAAATTTTTAACATATTGAGACCCCAGCATAACTCGACGAACGAATGAAAATGTCTGCAAGGCCTCCACTTTTGGTTGAAAAAGGTGCTCATAGCTCGCTATGAGCTGCGCTTTCCGCCTCAACTGGAGAAATTCCAACTCGTTTTTATCCAGTCTCTGAGTTGTGCTGGGCATATTAATAAATGAGGAGAATTATAGTGAATAATAATAATCATATTAAAGGCCCGGGGTTTCTGAAGGCCGGAGTAATTGCTACGTTGAGTGCCGTTAGTTTTACAGCAAACGCAGCAGGATCAGGCTTGCTCGAGGAAATAATAGTGACCGCGCAAAAGCGTGCGCAGAATGTGAATGATGTCAGTATCGCCATTACCGCATTTTCGGGTGACCAATTAGACGCTTTAGGCATTGAGTCTAGTGAAGAATTGATCGCATTCTCGCCAGGTGTCTCACTTGCGGGAGATATTGGCGGTCAAAGGGCAATCTTTAATATACGCGGTGTTGTTCAAAATGATTATGCCGATATTGCTGAAGCGCCGGTCGCTGTTTACGTTGATGGCGGATATTTGGCAAGTACTCAAGCTCAAACATTCGGTGTGTTCGATATTGAACGTGTCGAAATTTTAAAAGGCCCACAAGGCACTTTATTTGGTCGTAATGCAACTGGTGGCTTGGTTAATACTATTACAGCGAAACCAACCGAGGAAACCGAAGGTTATGTGAAAGCAACTGGCGCTAGTTTCGACCAGTTTCGGCTTGAGGGTGCAATTTCCGGTGCTCTATCGGACACGGTGCGCGGTCGACTTTCGGCTTTTACCAATCAGCAAGGTGAGATTCTTAATAATATTTATGAAGACGGCGCTGGGCCAGATACCCGATTGGGTTCTGTTGGTGGCGGGCAAGATGGTTACAATGACGATACCGTAGCTGTACGTGCACAACTGGAGTTTGATATTGGTAAAAATGGGTCAGTGCTACTAAGCGCTAACATAGCAGACACTACAAAAAGCGAAGGCCCTTATCAGGTTGTCAACACAACTGAAATTAAGAATTCAAATGGCGGAGTAATTGATGTTATTTTTGCAGCCGATGATCCGCTTGGCTGCGATACCATTCAAAATGGTGGATGCATTGACGGGAACTTTAATGGAGACCCATTTCGCCCGGTTCAAGGGGGTGATTTCAACGGAAATTTTGATCCCGATGGTGCTGGAAGACAAGTAAATAAGGATTTCGCTTTTGATGATCAGAATCAGATTGAATCTGAAGGTTTAGCCGTTACGATAAATTATGATTTCGGTGGTGTAGAGTTAGTATCAATCACTGATTATAAGAATTTTGAACGAACAGTCGGCTTAGATTCTGACCAAACAGCATCGCCCGAACTTGTTTTTCAATCATTTGGTGATATCGATCAGTTTAGTCAGGAGTTTAGGCTTTCGGGCGAGAGAGACCGAGTGAAATGGGTCACGGGCTTATACTACCTAAATGTCGAAGCAGATTTTATTCAGGGTTTAGCCGCATCACCGACAGCAGGCTTTCTGGCTGGAGAAGAAGTTAATACCATAGCGGCGTTGAAAACTGATTCGTACTCTATATTTGGTCAAATTGATTACGAACTTTCCGATAAAACGGTATTGGTTGGCGGTGTGCGCATCATACGGGAAGACAAATCTTTGGACGGGATTGTGTTTCAGAATGCTAATTTAAATGATCGAGTGATTGAGGTTGATCGAAATGGAATCTCATTTGGAGCGGCTAGTTTCGAGAATGATCAAGACCTTTGGTCGGCTAAACTTCAATTTGAATATACGCCCGACGACAATAGCTTGTACTACATTGGTGTAAACCGAGGCGTAAAAGCCGGTAGCTTTAACGCGTCGTTATTTGGTGGCTTTACACCCTATGACCCCGAAGAGCTTATATCCTACGAGGCAGGTGCTAAACTGTCTCTAGCCGATGGTAAAATTCAACTTAATGGTGGTATATATCACTATGACTATACTGACTATCAGTCATTTTCGTTCGTAAACAATACCAGCACGGTGTCTAACGAACAAGCTACGTTTACGGGTGCTGAAGTAGAGCTATTCTATTCACCAAATGAGTCATGGGACATCATTCTGGGAAGTTCTTATATCGACGCTACTGTGGAAGATTTAGAAGTCGCGGATGGAGTTTTTCGTGATACAACGCCGGCATTTACGCCCGAATTTCAAGCGTCAGGGTTAGTTAGATACAACTGGTCTCTTGAAAGTGGTGGCTCAATAGCCGTTCAGTTGGCGGGTTCTTACCAATCTGAAATATTCCATAGTACACGGAATTTTACCGCCCACGAAATTGAAAGTCATTTCAAAGCTGACGCTAGAATATCTTGGGAAGATAAGGCCGACGTTTGGTCTGCTGTTTTCTATGTAGATAATCTCGCTGACTCTGATCACGGTATCATTGGTTTCGATGTGTCGGGCTTTTACGGCACGTCGCAGATTTCATATGCAAAGCCTAGAGTTTATGGGTTGACTGTTCAACGAAACTTTTAATGTTGTAATTAGGGGTTTTTAATTTCTTGCCGCCACTTTTCATTCGAAAAGTGGCGGCTTTTTTTGCTTATATTTTTT
>JAESTB010000443.1 GCA_016763815.1 Arenicella sp. | reverse complement strand
TGGTTGGTGAGCCTGATTTCTTCACAGAGGTCGTAGCCACTGCCGTCGGGCAGCATTAGGTCTAGCACTATTAAATCAAGTTCTTGCGCGGCTAAGATTTGTTGGGAGATAACTAATTTTGCCTCGGCGACGGTGCAGGCGGACAAAACATCGTAGCCTTCGAGCTCTAAGTTATCGACCAAGGTTAGGCGCAAGCTTTCGTCGTCTTCTACGACTAATAAGCGATTATTCATAAGGTTTTATCACGGTTAACTTAGGTCGATATTGGTCATAATATAAGTCACTTTGCTAGACTAATTTTCCATACACTGCCTTGTTCGTTTGATCGTGCAAGTGATAGGTCGCCGTCGTGAAGTTGCATAATGCGTTTGCATATTGCCAAGCCTAGGCCTGTGCCTGACTGCCGCGCCGACTCTCGTGCGGATTGCGCAAGCCGAACAAAGGGTTTAAAAATTTCACTACGGTCAGCTTCGGCAATACCAATGCCGTTATCTGAAATTAATAAGCACGGCTCGTGTTCATCAAACGTAATCTCAATTGCGACCGTTGCTTGATCGTTATAAAGCCCTGCATTAACAATAATGTTTTTTACAACCAATGAAAATAGCTCGGGGTCTACTAACATCTCGGCTGATTCGTCAATCGTATTATTTAGCGTGTAGGGCTTGTTAGAAAGCGATCGCACATCATCAACAATGGCGTCGCATATTGGCTTAATTCTGGTCGGGCGTTTGTCAATAATGGCGTCGGTCAGCTGTACTCGATTAAAGCCCAAAATATTGTCGACCATGTACCAGAGTTTATCGGCTTCATGGATAATTCGTTCTGGGTAAGCTTGTACGCTAAGGCCTCTCTCCACGCGTTTTCGTAGCGTTTCAGCCATGGCGCGTATGCCTGCTAACGGCGTTTTTAACTCATGGCTTACTAGCTTTACGAAGTCTTCTCTGAGCGAAAGGTATTCAAATCTGCGCTGCTGAGTTTTCTCGATTAACCTTAGAGTCAATAACACTAATGCCATAAACGCGATCAGCATAATGCTTTTAATTACTAAGTAGCTCAACTGGTTGCGTTGGTCTTTATTTAGCTGCGTTTTGTTCACGTTAATGCCAATATCGTCTAATGAGATACGGCTGGTAAGTTCGCCTAAACTTAAAGAATCACCACTGTCGAGTACACCGAGTTCAATGAATTCAAGCTCAACGAAGTCAAGCTCTTTGGCTAGGTCGATGGGTTCAGCGCTCACGTGCGTGTTCGACGATTGATGTAAAAACCAATGTTGGTCGGTAGTTATCGTAAGCTCGTTGTTCGCGCCGCCCATGTTTGTTGGTAAGGCGAACCTAGGCTTATTTAGATGTGATACATAGTCATCCAGAAAATAGGCTGACAGGTTAAAAACCTCGAGGTGTCGCTGCATTTTGCTGATAGTCCAATCAAACTCTTCAGGTGAAAAAAGCCTCGCGTGCCTGAGTAGCAGATCAACAACGGGCCTAACGATTGGTGCTTGTGAGCTGCCCCCGGTGATTAGGATGGCGTGCACAAGCTCCGAGCTCCAATGCTCTTGCGCGCCAATTTCAAGCAATTTGAGTGAGAACACGATCTCTTGTTGAGGGCTTAAATGATAGGCGCGCGTGTGTTCTACGTAAGAATCAAATGACTGTTGGATTGCAGTTTGTTTTTGGATATCGGCGTTGGCATAAGAGGTGCTGTCTAATGCTGCCGTTATGGCATTAAGTAAGCGCAGGCGTTCTTGGTTAACATGGTTTGTTGGTGAGGGCGACTCTATCGCTGCCCATATTGTTTGCAGCTTTTGGTGTTGTGGGTTTGAAGTTGAAACTGCTCCTCGGGTCCATGGAAACTCTTGCACTGCGTTATTAAACCAATAGGTGCGTGGTGTGTGTTGAATCCAGCGGTAGTCATTGGCTGAGTTGCTCCAGTTGTGGCTTGGGTCTAGATATAAGAGGTTGCTGCTTAAGCGCGTTTTGGCTGAGCCAGAAATCAGCGAACGGTTCTGCTCTACCAAAGACGTATTGCGTTGATACTCTATGACCACAAAGGCGAGAAGTAGCAGCCCCATAAGAAGTACCGCTACGGGTAGCCATAGCGATACTTTTGTCTTACGAGCACGTGTTTGTGTTGGCATGCTGACGAGTTTAACGCAACAGTGGTACGCGGTCGTAATCTATACGACTAAGTGGGAATTTTCTCGAGTAAGGGTCGCGCCGTGAATCAAGCCTGGCGGCTGTAGTTACTAAACTTTGTAGCTCGGCAATTTCCTTGCTACTTCTAAGCGGCTCAGGCAGCGCGATTAATTGAGATTGAATTTGATTGTAGTCGTAGGTGCGCGACCAATACGATTGGCGTAATTTTTCAGCGAACGCGGCAACTGCCATTGAGACCACAGTGTCGGATGAGGCTGCTTCATTACCCGAGCGAATCACGCTTGAGGGAATTGCTTTATCGAGTGAAAATACGCTCGAACCTTGGGGCTTTTTATAACTCAAGGCTACATTGGCAAGATCGGCGCCGTCAGTTACGTTAGTCAATTTTATTTCGTAGAGTACAGTCACTTGTTGATTAGCTCCAACCTCACCACCGTCTTTGCTGGCATCGAGAAAGTCTTGTGTTTTTAGAGCACGGTTCTCGTAACCGATTTGACGGTATAAGCTGACTTTTTCCGGGTTGAACTTCAGTTGCACCTTGGCATCTTTGGCAACGACCTGTAATTGAGTGGTTAGGCCGTCAACAAAAACACGCTCTATGTCAGATTGGTTTGCTAGGTAAAGGTAGTTGCCATTGCCTTGATTGGCTAGCTGCTCAAGTAGGTAGTCGTTGTACATGGATTTGCCAACACCTACCGTGGTCAAAAATATATTACGCTCTCGGTATTTTTTGATTTGTTTTAAAATATCTTTTGGGTCGACATTGCCAATGTTCGCTAAGCCGTCTGAGGTGAGCACCACTCGGTTTACATGACCGGGGTAAGCCATCGTTGCGGCGAGCGCGTAACCTTTCTGCAGGCCTTGTTCTACATTGGTTCCACCGCCTGCGCTCATTTGTTGAATGGCTCTATAAATTTTGCTCTTATTGTTTGCTTTTGTCGGTTTTAACAAAACGCTCGCTTGGTCACTATAGGTGATAATGGCCACCGAATCTCTGGCGCCTAATTGTGAGACAAGTGTGGTGAGCGCTTGTTTTTGCAAGCCCATTTTTGCATCGCTTTGCATTGAACCAGACACATCAGCAACCAGCACAAGATTAGCGGGTAGGCGTTGTTGATCGGCAACATATTTGGCTTTTACGCCAACGTGCAATAAGTGAAAACCGGGTCGGTATGGCGATGGTGCTACTTCGGCGCTAATTGAAAATACATCGTTACTTGAGCCATAATTGTAGGCAAAGTTATTAATGAATTCTTCCACACGAACCGATGACTTATTCGGTAAGCGGTTCGATTCAAGGCTAGCTTTGGTGATTTGATACGACACAGTGTCGACGTCCATCGCGAAGGTTGAAAATGGTTCGTTGCGGGTGCTCTTGGTCGGATTGACCCCGTAGTCTCTAAAGATTTGTCGAGCACTGCTTTCTCTTAGAATTGGAATATCTGACTCTTCGGGGTATTGATGGCTGTCACCAACGCTGTCATCACCGTGCTCGACAGCGCTAGACTTAGCTTTAGATTCCGTGCGGTTTATACGCTTAGATCTAGAACTCCGTGAACTTTTAGATGATGTGACGACAACCTCTTCGAGCACTGTGCCCTGTGTTGAACTGTTCGGTTGCGGATACCCTGAGTTAGGTTGAGATGCGCAACCGGCTAAGGCCGCTATAAAAACGCCTAGCGCGACGATTCGAAATTTGTTTTGAGGTATTTTAGTAGTCAACAATGTTGTGGTCAGCATAGTGTGATTCTCCAATATTTTTTGATAAACGCAGTCTGGGCTGATGGTCGAGCGTGTGTGCCATAGAAATGTCATGGTTGCATCATGATATTACGTAACGCACCTGAGCTCTCGAGTAAATCTAAATTAAGGTGTCAGCCGATTGCCAGATATTCTTGAGTTCTACAGAGTTGCGTATTACTCCCTTGGTATCTAAAAATATAGCGATCCTATTTTATATACTGTCTCTGTGACATTTAATCATTGACTTTATATTGTCATAGAGACATTATATTGAAAATATTAGGCAAATTACGGAGTCATAACATGTTTGGAATTAGATACTACAAAGCAGAACCAACAACATTCGTTGTTAAAACTGTTAATGGAAAAACCACAAAAAGAGGTAAAGGTTTAAGCTTTTTCTATAATGCAGTGACAACGTCTATCGCGGCTGTGCCTATGAACGCACAAGAAGCACCCTTTATTTTCAATTTGCAAACATCTGATTTTCAGGCCGTCAAGGTTCAGGGTCAAATCACTTTTCGCGTTGCGAACCCTGAAAGCATTGCTGAGATTCTCAATTTCAATTTGAAGCAAGATGGCGTGACTTACCTGTCTGAAGATCCGCTTAAACTAAATGATCGTGTAGTCCGTTCTGCTCAAACCATTGTTCAGAACGAAGTGCAAAACACTAAGTTAAAAGATGCCTTTGTAATCAACACTAAGATAGCGCAACTTATTCAACAAGAGTTGGCATCTGATGTTGCTGTGAATGCAATGGGTATAGAAGTGCTGAACACTATGGTTGGAAGAATCTCTGCCGACCCAGAGACCGCAAGAGCGCTTGAAGCTCAAGCGCGCGAGCTAATACTTCAAGAGGCCGATGACGCCGTATATGGCCGTAGAAAATCTGCCGTGGAACAAGAGCGCTTGATTAAGGAGGCCGAGCTGCAAACAGACTTGTCTGTTCAACAAAAGGAACAAGAGATTGCGGAGTCTCGTGTAGAGAACGAACGCGAAATTTTGAGAGGTAAAGCGAAAACAGATGCGGAGCGAGTGCAAGCGAGTATAGACAGAGAGACACAACGTCAAAGCCTAGTGGCACTGCAATCTGAGAATAAAAAGCAAGAGGCTGATACTGAAGCCTATGCCGTTACTGCGAGAATGGAGGCATTCAAAACCTTACCGGTTGAGAACCTTAAAGCGATGGCGTTGGCTAATATGGACCCTGAGCAACTAATGGCCATGGCGTTCGAATCTCTTGCGCAAAACGCGGGCAAAATCGGCGAGCTCAATATAACGCCTGATTTGTTCGGCAGTATGATGAAGAAGGCCGTCAAGCAATGAGAGCGCAATGAAAAGCCAAATAAAAACTCAGAGGAATCGATTTGTTCTTGTAACGCGCAAAACGCGCTTACAAGAACTAATTGAACGTTTTAATACGTGGCCACAGGCTATGTTCTACCTAGAGCATAGTAATGCAGATGTGAGTGATTACCTTGCAGAGCATGATCTTTACCAAAAGCGACTGGACGAGGTAGAACGAATTTTAAAGCCACTAGGGCGGCTACAAAAACTCGAGCGTGGCTTCCTCCCCAACTACCAGTTCTCCGCAGAAGATGTCGTAGTGATTGTTGGTCAAGATGGCTTAGTTGCGAATGCCTTGAAATACTTAGATGGAAATCCGGTGATAGCGATTAACCCGGACCCGGACAGATGGGATGGGAAGCTATTGCCGTTTGAAGTAGGAAACCTGAAAGATGTAGCGTTAAAAACGATGGCCGATATAGCCGATAGTAAAACCATTACCTTTGTAGAAGCGCGAACCAATGATGGCCAAGTAATGTTAGGTGTGAATGATCTATTTATCGGGCCGAAGTCACACACGTCAGCCCGTTATAACATTCACTGGAATGGGCAAAGCGAATGCCACTCGTCGTCTGGAATCATAATCTCAACTGGGTTTGGCTCAACAGGCTGGTTTCAATCGATCTTAGCTGGAGCAATGGGCGTGTCGGGTGTCGATCAACACGAACTAGCCAACGGCTTTTCGTGGGAATCCAAAAGTGTTCAGTTCGCCGTGAGAGAGCCTTTTCCAAGTAACACCACTGGCACGGAACTAGTGTTCGGCTCAATCAACTACGAGAACCCGTTAAAGCTCGAATCATTGATGCCGGAAAACGGCGTCATGTTCTCAGATGGAATACAAACAGACTTCATCGCTTTCAACTCAGGTTGCTCAGTTACGGTTGGTATCTCCAAAAGGGTAGGTCGGTTGATCATTTGAGAACCAAAAACCACACACTAAGCTCACACAACATTCAGCTGCCAAACATAATCCAAGTCTAGAATTACCGTTCTTGCGACAATCCAGTTTGATGCTGGCCTACAGATATCTGCGGTTTCAAATGGAATGTCCACTTACTAAAAAATTCTGACGTAATGTCGGATAACCATCTGTTAGGTAACCTATGCCCAAGAACATTCTATTAGAAAATCTAGATCAACCAGAAATACTGGAACAGGCATATCATAATTCGCCCCAAGAATTTGAGGAGCATCTCAAAGGCGCTATTGAAAAGAACCATGATTCTGAGACTCTAAGAGTCTGGAACGCTAGACTATCTTACTGTCCGTCTGCGTCCCCGCATAAAATTTCTGTCGGCTTGCTTGTAGTCTTTTGTCTTATTGCAGGTGTCGTTATAAAAACCCCTTATTTTCTACCTATTGACGGTCAGTGGTTTTACCCGAGATTCGTTCCATTAGTGGTTATCGCTTCTCTGATTGCCTATTTTATTAAAACAACCGCTCCCCGCCTAACAGCCCTTAAAGTAGTAATCTCTGGAGTAGCTATAAGCTTTGTGTACTTGGCGGTTCTACCCGATAGTAGAAGCTCGGCCTCTATAACAATGGCGCTGATTCATTTGCCAATGTTTTCCTTGTCGCTATTGGCATATAGCTTTATGTCCGAAGAATGGATGAGTGTGGAATCCAGGCTAAATTTCATCCGCTATTTAGGCGAGATGGGAATATATGTTGTTTTGATCTTGTTGGGTGGAATGGTTTTAACCGCAATCACTTTAGGGCTATTCAATTTAATAGGCTTATCCATAGAAAATTGGTACATGGAATACATTGTAGTACTGGGGCTTACGTCTTCGCCATTAGTTGCCACGTACTTATTTGACGCTATTCAAAATCGACAAAGTAGGTTCGCGTCGATGTTATCCAATGTGTTCTCACCGTTATTTTTAATAACTGTCCTCGCATATCTTGTCGCAACACTATATCAAGGAAAAAGCCCGTTCACTGATAGAGACTTTTTGATCACATTTAATGGTCTTCTTATAGTGATTCTAGCGTTAACGATCTTCTCAATATCTGGAAAAAAGAAAGGTACTGGAGTAACGGTTTCTGACTATATAAATGTATCTCTAATTGGCGCTACGTTAATAATTAATCTCGTCGCGTTATTAGCAATATTCTTTAGATGGGCCGAGTATGGAGTAACGGTAAATCGAGTTGTTGTTACCGGCGCAAACATCATTATTTTTGTTCACCTCATATTACTTCTAAGGCCATATTTTAGTCACATTATGCATGGTGAAGGCTTGGGTACTCTTGAGGCAACTGTTGCGAAGTACTTGCCTGTATATACATTTTGGTCACTCATCGTCGCAGTCTTTTTGCCTTTAGCTTTTGGCTTTCAATGATCTACCTCCGAGGTTTGAGTTTGGTTTAAATCGTCAGCAACTTCATACTTAACGCGGCCGAGGATTTACCATTGTGTTTACGGTTTTAGAAAGGAGTAGTTGGATATGATGAGACCAGTAGATAGAATTGACGGCACGGGTGCGAATGCAATCTATGGAGATGTTGTCGTCGACGTTCCTAAAGCAATATGGAACCTAGGAATGGTATTGCTAGCAGTGTTGTTAGCACCGCTCTACTTTAGTCTTGATGCATTCTTTCTTTTCGTTATTGTTACTTACTTCAGCCTTTTGATCGGCCATAGTGCCGGCATGCACCGGCTAATGATTCATCATTCTTATCAATGTGTTCCATGGTTAGAGCGACTATTAATTTACGTAGGCGTATTGGTAGGCATGTCTGGCCCACTAGGTATAATCAAAATTCATGATTTACGAGATTGGGCTCAAAGGCAAACCAGTTGCCATCCCTTCTTTTCACATGAACGATCGTATTTGACCGATATCTGGTGGCAGCTAACATCCAAATTCGTATTTTCCGCTCCACCTAGCATAAATATCGAGTCGAAATATTCGGAGGATAGGTTCTACTTTTCTGGAAAAGACTTGGCGATGGCATCAGTCAGTTTTAGCTCTGATATTATTCGCGCTTGGCGGTGTGCCGTTTGTGGTGTGGGGAATTTTTGTTCGTGTGGCGGTGAGTATTGTTGGGCATTGGACGATCACTTATTTTTGCCACAATCCGGGGCCCGGAAGATGGAGAGTAAAGAACGCAGCAGTCCAAGCGTCAAACATTCCTGGCTTAGGTTTAATTACATATGGGGAGTGTTGGCATAACAATCATCATGCGTTTCCGGAATCAGCACAAATCGGCCTTGAGCAAGGTCAGAGTGATCCCACTTGGTGTTTTATTCAGTTTCTTAACTATTTTGGTTTGATCAGTGACATTGGAAAGCCGCGATCAGAGTGCTCAAGAGAAGATTTGTATGAACAAGGTTTGAATTAAGCGACAGCCAACGTTTACCTGTATTTGGAGAAAAGGAATGGACACAATAGCATCGCGGCTCGATGGTTAGCTTTGAAAGATCAGTTTGCTCATCGACGTGTAACGACTCTTGCTTACCTCCTCACTATTGGACCAATCTCTCTTTGTATTTCTGCTTTATTTACTGGCGGGCTTGGGCAGTCTGCATTGCTTTACATGCTTGTTCCCTATGGCATTTATTTGTTAATTGCATCAATGCGATCCTACGAGCCTACCGAAACCAATCTAAAGAAGTATTTACGTCATATTGTGACCGCGATACTAATATTTCTTGCGACATCTATTGTTCTAAGAGAAGGCTTGTATGTGTCGTTTTCTTTTTTTCCATCTATTTCATTATTGTTAGCCTGACTTATGCGATTCGAGAAATTAGTTTGCGAAGGGCTGCAAAACGCAATCGGCTCTACTCGGTGGCTGTGCCACTGTTCGCCATACTTCTATCGTTTAGAAGGTACATTAAATTCCCTGAGCTTGGAACCAGATTCGTCAATGCGATCAAGGCGAATTTGGCAGCGCCGTTTGATTTGGATCAAAGCCGCCATTGGATGCTATCGATTTTCCCGATGCCTTACCATATTGAAGCAGGTTCGCTGAACACGGGTGATATACACACAATTAAAACGCGCTATCAACGATGGTTTGTAACGAACACTCATGAAGGCGAAGCTCAATTGCTCATACAACATGTTGGCCCTAACACCGTTCGTACAACGCTATTAAGTGACACGACTTACTTCGCAGCTTATCTAAAGTTGCACGGAACCCAGATTGAATTTCAATCGCTAGAACATGGAGGTACAGAAAACATGCTTCAGATCGATTTTGAGCGTAAGCTAGATCCCGTTTTCTATTTTCAACCAGTACAAAAATTTGGAGTCAGTAAGATGGCAGAGTTTCTAATTGAGGAGATCATGATTCGTGAAGATTCAGCAAAGCTACGGTAATCCGCGAATTAGTACTCTTTACTTTTGCGTGTTAAACACCTTCAATCCTTGTTGTCATAAAGCCATTGTATTTACTGAGGGTCTAGTCTAGTGAAGAAAATATATATTACCGTTATATTAATCCTCGTATGTAGCTTTTTCTTTTACCAATACGGTAGAGGTGTTTGGCATCCACTAGTTTCGAAGTTTACTGGCAAGCAAACTTTAGCAGAGGTAATTACATCTTATGGAGAGGTTTCTGGTGAAGAGTTGTCTCCATTATTTACCAAGGCTGGTGTCAACTACCCACCTTCTGAATTAGCTTTAGTCGCCTTCAAAGACACTAATGTTCTTGAAGTGTGGGCGGCTAACGAAGGTGCAGACAAAGCGTTAATTAAAAGCTATCCAATTAAGGCGGCAAGCGGCAGGCCAGGTCCTAAACTTAGAGAAGGTGACCGCCAAGTGCCTGAAGGCATATATAAAATAATAGCCTTTAACCCAAATAGCTCTTATCACCTTTCAATGAAGCTAAACTATCCAAATGCATATGACCTAATGCATGCTAAAACCGAAGGCAGGGAGCAACCAGGAACAAACATTTTTATTCATGGGCGTGCAGTTTCAATAGGCTGCCTAGCTATGGGCGATCCAGCTATTGAGCAATTATTTTCTCTGGTACATGCAACTGGTAGAGAGAACACGACTGTTCTAATTTCGCCAACAGACCCCTCTAAAAATATGCTTGTCGTTCCTGAAGGGGCATCAATTTGGACTAGCGACTTATATACGAAAATCGATGAATATTACGGTATCATAAATACAAAACATAAAAAGTTAGAAAACTAAAATGCCAGCAGAGTTGATAAGGATGGCGCAAAAAACGCGCACCCGCTTCAAAGACGTCAGGGGCATTTTAACTGGCGTAAGTGATATTTGCGTTCAACAGTAAACCCGTTTATCATCTCGATCAATCGAAGGAATCATTAATGAAGAAAGTTTTCACACAAAATTTAGTTCTTGTTTGTCGCTGTTGTAGCGTCAATTTTGCGTGTGCGCTTCATTAGTTAAACTTGATGAAGGCGCTTTTGCCTTCCTAGAATTCATAAGAACCTCGGCCGGCGAAAGCTTCCGAGGTTTTTTTATGGCTAGGTGGCAGAGTTGGTAATGCAGCGGATTGCAAATCCGTCTTTCATCGGTTCAAATCCGATCCTAGCCTCCAAAAAACCTATATAGCGTTGAATGCCGCGTTAATACGCTCATGCAAAGGCGTTATGCGCATTCAGATCAAGTATGGCTATAATTTAGTCTTTTACATTTAACCTAGCGTTCCAACTAAGGAGGGACATCATGAGCAAGCATAAATATCAAAACCACCTACACTCCTTTTGAGGTCACGAGTAAACGAAGAAAAGGTTTCCCATCAGAAACTAACGTAAAGAAAGGAAATCGCTTCGTTCATAGAGATAAAGAGCTTGTTGAAAAACTCGGCAGAAACGATCCCTGTATTTGTGGATCTGGTCGTAAATTTTAAAAAGTGCTGCATGTTAAATCGTAAGTATGATGGTTCAGTTAGGGATTACTACTTTAGAGAATGAACGTGCAGAACATAAGTTCTAAAACTGCAGAAAGCTGCTTCGGACGCCGGAAAAACCGGCGTCCGTTGCAAACGAAATAACTAAAACTAGACGGGTTCATATTTTGAATTTTGTTCTAAGAGAGAAACATGTATCTTCGCTTTGTTATCCCAGAAAATGATGAAGAGTCAGGTAGAGAAATGGGTGTATTTACTGCGGGCGGCATTCTGAATGACAGCGGTCAGCTCTATGATTACGAAATTAAAATTCGAAAACAAATCTTAACTTGGTTTACAAACAATCTTGAAGTTCCAGATGTACAGGCATCTGCAAGCAATTACTACTCAAAGCCAAATGCAATAAGCTGGTTTAAATCAAGTGCATCAACCCACATATCAAAAATGAGAGAATACATAGAAATACTTAAGGCTCATGATATACACGTAACGCAATTAGTAACCGAGAGGCCAGGGAAAATAGTCTACGAAGACGAACACCAAGTGGCGGCGATACCATTTAAGGATACGTTTAAATGAGTACTGGCTTGACAAGACGAGTAATGAAACGTGGGTCTTGAATTGTGAATGCAATTTTATTTCACAATTCAAGACTTCCCCACCTCGCTGTAGCAAGTCCATTCGTCAGAATCTAAGTATCTACCAGCCGAATCACGACTTGACCCCAGAACTTATTAAAGTTTGGTGAATCGAACATAAAACCTGTTCACTTGAACATATAGGCTCTGTTTTTTCCGGTGTAATCTAAGCCTATTGAATTTAATGATATATGTACATCAAGGGTTAACCATGAAAAATTCGTCTAACAATAAAGTAACTATTTATTCCAAAGGTTATTGTCCTTATTGCAAAGCGGCTAAACGTATTTTGCAAGCCAAAGGCATTGAGTATGTTGAGATTGATGTGGAAGTAAACCCTGAAAAAATGACTGAAATGTTAAGCCGAAGTCATCGCCGAACTGTGCCGCAAATCTTCTTTGGAGAGCAACATATTGGTGGCCATGATGATTTAGTTCGCTATTACACTGGACGAGCAGCTTAAGTTAATTGAGCATATCGAGTTAGTTAAAAGCCACATTCGTGGCTTTGTTTTGATAAAGCCGTGTTTTAAGGATTTCTTTAAAGAAGCGGCTCATTCGTGAAAATTTCTGAGAGCTAAAATAACTCTATTTTAACCGATCCGGCTACTTGTTAGTGCAAAGGTCTCGGTCTTTAAAGTGAGTGTTTTTAGTTAGGGTTTCGCCAACCAATATATGTCTAAATCCATAGAAATCCAATAAAACATGCAACCTTTTAGTTGCATGTTTTATTGGATACGTATTACTATGTCTGTTCCATACAACCAACCAAGCCAAAGGAATCAATATGCAGGACATCATTGAACGCGAGATTATTATTAAGGCCACAAAGGAACAGATATACGATGCTATAGCCAAGCCCGATCAGGTAGTGCTTTGGTTTCCAGAGACGCTTGAGGGTAACTACACGATAAACGAGCAGCCAATTTTTGGTTTTGGTGAAAATGGCAAAAATCAGGTGTACATTGTCGACGCAAAGCCGCACAGCTACTTCGCTTATCGCTGGTTACCTGGGGCAAATAATTTTCTTGGTGATGTACTTAGTGTGCCTAACACATTGGTGGAGTTTCATATCGTTGAGCTAGGTGAAGATTCCTGCAAAGTTACAGTTAAGGAGTCAGGATTCAAAACACTATCGGCGGACTATATGGAACAGGCTCTTGAGCAAAATTCAAAAGGGTGGAACTTTATGTTAGGTCGTTTAGTCAAATATATTGAGACACGATAAATGATCGAAGCTCAAATTTACAAAGCATTGGGGGATCCTGTTCGGCTAGAAATGGTCGCAAAACTGGCCAAAGGCTCGTCATGCACCATAGGTGAACTGTCAAGTAATCTTGGGATCTCCCGCCAAGGGGCTCGAAAGCAAATTCAGGTACTAGTATCTGCAAATGTGGTCCGCCTTGTACCTCAAGGGCGAGAAACACAGGTTGTATTGAATACCGAAAAATTAAAAGTTGCCAAGATGTTTATATCCAAACTGGAAACCGAATGGGATCAACGTCTTCATGCTCTAAAGAGTTTTGCGGAAGGCCAGAATCGAAATTAAGCGAAACTGCTTGGGCACTCATGTTAATGGAATAAACAGGGCAGGCATTTATGATAGAACTTAATACGAAATATGTTGTTGCGGTCGCAGAACAACTGTCGTTTGTTAGCGCTTTTTTAGGCGGCGTCTCGGCCACAATATTAGTTACAATTGTGGTTTTCACTTCACAAAAAAAATCAGTCAGTTGGATTGTTGGTTCATCGGCATTAGCGGCTTGCAGCCTATTGATCGCGGTAATCGCGTCATGGAGATTGACAATTCTGCTTCATCCCCAGGTTCCAAAGTCCGTTGATACGGAAGTTATAGATGTATTATGGGTGGGGATGCTTTTAGGCTACAGATCTGGGCTTTCTCAGCCTGCTGTGTAGCATCGGACTTTCTGGATGGCTGCGCTCGAAAAAAACTGGGATTATCACTTCGAGCATTGCTATTGCCGCTATGATGTTTTTTATCTTCGTTACCCCTTTTGGATTTTAGGATTTATAGAGCTTAGTGAGATGGCTATGTTAGGAAATTCATTACAAATAGCTAATAGGTCTTTGGAATGCAGAATAAACGGCAAGTTAGGGACAGGCACATTAAGAAATCAATGCCTGCATATAACAACAGTATAAATGGTTCTGAAAATGCCTCGAAAGCCCCCTTTTCAGAACCAGCCCGTCGTATTTATTTGAAATGGCCTAGCTCAAGGGAAAGCGGCCTTAGATCCAAGATGTATTATGTTCACTATCAACTAAGTACCTTTAAGCATCGGTGGCTAGTTAGCCCTCAACTTTAAATTTTACAAATTTCTTACAATATTCTTAAGTCTTTCTGACCAATTTAGGCGTTACACTGAGCACACTGTCGTTGAACTAATTAACCAACGAGATTACCTCATGAACTTTCGACTTAGACAACTTTTATTATCTGGTTTAACGGCGACATCCCTGGTCTGCGGTGGGCTTAGCCATGCAAAAACGATTACTGTTAAAGCCGGTCTCGCAACGCCCGTGATGCAGGCGAACAATGAGCAACCGCCTTCTTGCGTGTGGCTCTTACGGGTTTTGAATTAGGCTCTGATATTAAGCGGGCGCCTTTGAACATCGCGCTGGTAATGGATCAGTCATCGTCCATGAGCGGGGAGAAAATCGAGCGCGCTAAAGAAGCGGCCATTATGGCGGTGAGTAAGCTGTCGGCGAATGACATTGTTTCAATCGTGACTTACGATTCGACGGTGCAGGTGTTGGTTCCGGCAACTAAGGTTAATGATAAGAGCCGTTTATACAGTGCTATTGAGGCCATACGAGCTGGCGGCAGCACGGCATTGTTTGCGGGAACCAGCAAGGGCGCGAACGAGGTCAGCCGGTTTCTAAGTCGGGAGCGGGTTAATCGCGTGGTTCTTTTGTCTGACGGCATGGCAAACGTAGGGCCAGATACCCCAAAGGAGTTGGGCGAACTGGGTAAAGCCCTAGCAAAAAAAGGCATGAGTGTTTCCACTATTGGACTGGGCTTGGGTTATAACGAAGACCTAATGACACAATTGGCAAACTACAGTGACGGAAATCATGACTTCGTTAAGAATTCGGCGGACTTGGCGCGTGTCTTTGATCGTGAATTTGGTGACGCTATGTCTGTCGTAGCACAAGACGTGAAGATCGAAATCATCTGCGAGGAAGGCGTTACGCCTATTCGTATCATTGGCCGCGACGGAACAATAATCGGCAATCGGGTCACCACACGAGTTAACCAACTATACAGTGCTCAAGAAAATTACGTGATCTTGGAGGTGAATATCCCGGCATCTGAAGATGGCAGCCAACGGGAAATTGCTACGGTTAATGTTAAGTACAATAATATGGCGACAAAACGGAGTGAAAAATCTAAAAACTTGGTAGCGGTACGTTTTTCGGGTAATAGTGAGAGCGTCAAAAATGCTATTGATAAAGGAGCGTATGAGTCGGCAATTGAACAGATTGCTAACGTTGAAACCCAACGCGCACTCGAGCTTCGAGATGAAGGCAAGGTAGACGAAGCCGAAAAAACGCTGTACAGAAACGCTAGCTTTTTAGACAAAGCCGCTCGCTTGATTTCTTCGCCAAAGTTGTCTCGACAAAGCATAGAGTCAAAAGATGAGGCTAATGCCGTAAAAGAAGACAAAAATTGGAACGAGTCTCGCAAGGCCATAAAAGCTAAGACCTATAAACGGGCCAAGCAGCAAGAGCGCCCAAAATAAACACCGCGACGTTGTGTTACCATAAAATTTTTATCGGTAGCACAACTATTCACCCGTCTTGAAACCGTATACTCGTACCATCTTTAT
This sequence comes from Arenicella sp., assembly GCA_016763815.1. Taxonomy (GTDB): domain Bacteria; phylum Pseudomonadota; class Gammaproteobacteria; order Arenicellales; family Arenicellaceae; genus Arenicella. The sequence goes on along the minus strand of JAESTB010000443.1, from coordinate 7,930 downwards.
TCTAATTTTGATTGTGCCGCTGGCGCTGCTGGCTTGGTTGGGCCAACGTTCGTTAACGCAAGACCGAATTGTTTCAGAGCATCAGTCAGCCGAGCTCGCTGAATCAAGATTACGTGAGGCTCAAACATTGATTCACAGCTTTATTAGCGACTTGCAACAAAGCGCAGTAACAGCGCTTTCGCTATTGCAGATTAAAGACTCAGTCAATGATGACCATATTGCGCTAATTCGAGAGGTGGTCAACTCAGACCCATACCTTGAGCACGTTTTCATTTTAGATCCGGAGCGCACACTGTTGTTTCCGCGAGACACCCGCGTTCATTCCAATACTGAACGAAGTTTTTCCGAAGAGCTGCTTATCATTATTAAGGACGAGAATGCATTCAGAGTAAACCCTGTTAGCGAAAACGATGATTCGCCGCTCTCTGAATATGGGATTCCAAAGCGGAATGCCAACCTTTATTCAAGCTTAAGCCGCAGCCGTAAAATTGATCAAACTATCGCGGACACCAGCCGCGCGCAACAAGGCCGTGATGTGTCTATCGAAACGGGCTGGACTACGTGGGATGCTGGCACCAGCACTGACATTTTTCTTTGGCAGCGAACAGCGAACAAAGTACTGATTGGGCAAAAACTCTCATACTCGTATTGGCTCTCTCAGCTTATTGCAAGATTACCCTCAAGCATTACCTCTAATGTTATTAGTAGAAATGTGTCGTTAGCTTCCATTCGTTTGGTCGATAAGCGTCAGCGTTCGATATACCAATGGGGAAATTATCCAATTGAAGCAGACAACAGCCAGCAACCCATCTCAAAGGAGTGGCTTACCTATCCTTTGGACGGCTGGCGCTTAGAATATTACGCGCCACTACAAGATAAAAGTCACACTCAAACATTAATGTTTATTGTTTCATTCCTAAGTTTACTTGCATTGATGGGCGTTGGTGGCCGGCTAATATGGCAAGAGTATCGGCGCGAAATGCGTAACGCTGAGCAACGAGTAAGTTTTGTAAACCAAGTATCGCACGAGCTAAAAACACCATTAACAAACATATGCATTATGCGGAGATGTTAGAAGCTGAGGTATTGCAAAATGACCAGCCTGATCGTAAGCGTGTTAAAAAATTCACCGATGTAGTGACCTCTGAAAGCCAGCGTTTAGGGCGCTTGATAAATAACGTTTTAAATTTTTCGCGTACCCAACAACAAAAACTGTCGGCTCACAAGTTACGCGCGTCGGCCGATGAAATTATTCAGCAAACGCTGAATAACTACGCGGCGTCCCTTGCCACCAAAGGTATTGTAATAAAAACCAAATTAGACGCGTGTACACCGCTTATGTTAGATGCGGAAATACTTGAACAGGTACTAAATAATTTACTCAGCAATGTCGAAAAATATGCAGCCGATGGTGGCTTAGTGTATGTGAACTCAGAGATCAAAGATCGATGCGTAGTGATCTTGGTTCGTGATGCTGGTGTGGGTGTACCGTCAGCACTAAATGAGAAAATATTCGAACCGTTTGAGCGCGGTTCAGAATCCTTAACACAAGCCGTTTCAGGCACAGGCATCGGCCTAAGTATCGCACGCGATTTGTGCCGCTTGCATGGCGGTGACTTGACGTTGATTGACAGTGAACAAGGCGCTTGTTTTCAAGTCACCTTAAACACGGAGGATGAGTAATGAAGTTATTGGTTGCGGAAGATGACACTCTAATTCGCGAAGCCTTAGTGGATATATTGTCGGCTGAAGGTTTCGAGTGCGTGCCCGCAATAGACGGTGTAAGCGCCTGGGAAAAGTACCAGCAGACAAAACCCGACATGGTACTTCTAGACATTATGATGCCAGGGCTAGACGGATACGCGGTGTGTCGACAAATTCGCCAGCATGATCAGCATACCGCCGTAATGTTCATCAGCGCCAAATCGGAAGAAATAGATCGCGTTCTAGGGTTAGAGCTGGGCGCCGACGATTATTTAATGAAGCCCTTCGGAAAACACGAAGTGCTGGCTCGAGTCCGAGCTATTTTTAGACGTTATAATTTAGCTAAGCCTGCTATGAACCAAGAAGACGGTGAGTCACAAGCATTTACTATGCACAGTTTAGTGATCGATCCAGCACAACTACGTGCTTCAAGAGATAATAGACAGTTCGATTTAAGCCTACGCGACTGCGCCATTTTGAACCTTCTTTACCAGAATAGCGGTAAGGTAATTAGCCGTGACGAACTGTTTAATCAATGCTGGGGACGTGACTATTTACCCAGCAGCCGTACCCTAGACCAACACATTTCGCAGCTTAGAAAACTGATCGAAATTGATCCTAAAACACCGTCAATCATTACAACGGTGCACGGGGTCGGTTATCGCTTCGATTCTAAGCTAGCGTAACTAGCATCGAGATTCACTCTTCTTGCTCGCGCAGGTGCTTGAAGGGTATTTAAGTCGGTGTCCACGTTTGTGTGTTTGAGTTGTATCAATTTTGATGACGAACTAAGTTGGACGCCCATCTTTAAATTATTGGGATCAGATACACATTAATGCCGTGGGCTATATTCGAGGATACTTTCAAGGGTCGAAACAACGTATACACTCCTCTCAGCAACAGAGGTATTTGAAAATCGGGGCATGTGGAGATTGAGAGTATTAGTCTCTGTAGATCAGATTATTTTGGAATCGTACCTACTTTTCATCGATCTGTTTTTTTTAGTTATCGCTGATGAGTTTTAACGAGTCGATTTGGCTGCATTTTTAACAAAGAGAGGCGTGCCGCGAAAGCTCGCCTCTCTATTGTGTATTTACGGCGTTGAATCTAATCGTCATTTAAAATGAAGCTAACTTTCATTTTGACTATAAATTGATCAACTTTACCGTCCTTAATACTGACTTCTTGGTCCTTTATCCAAGCGCCTGTGACGTTCTTAAGAGTTTTACATGCTCTTTCGACGCCTTTTTCTACAGCGGCTTCAAAACTTTTTTTCGATGAAGAGGAGATTTCGGTTACTCGTGCGACAGTCATATTTTAATCCTAGGTTGGTAGTTTGATTGGCAATTTTAATCGCTAAAGAAATGTTTTTCTTTATGCGAACTCCGTTGAGTATATCGGCCGCAATGGCGGCCGATCGTTACTTTTTGTGAAACATATGAGGTAAAAGAAAATTACGACACAAATTGCTGGCACAGGTATTACAACAAGAAAGCTGACACCTATTTCCATATTTAATTAGTGGTCTATTGGGCAGGAATGTCGAATAGCTTTCTGTAAACCGGAATAATTTCGAGATTTATTAAACTCTGGACGAGCGTAGGCCTCGCTATTGGCGATTGAGACGATAGAAGTGTTTACATAACTGTCCCAAGATTTGATAATGCTTTAATGGCTATCAATACCAATCGAAATTTCAGCACCAAACACAAAACTAGGGCTTGCCTCTATAAAGCTGTATTGCTCTACCTCATCGTGACCCAAAGCGTCAGTGCGTTTGCGCAAACTCACTACGTCGCGGTGGATGGTAACGATGCACCAGATAGAGGTAGTCAGCAAAACCCTTGGGCGACTATTAGTTACGCTATTGATAACGTAGCTGATGGTGCAACCATCCTCGTCGGCGCGGGTACATATAATGGCCAGGTTCGTTTAGATCAAAAATTTACCAGCGGCATTGTCATTCGCTCTATGCCACTGTATCAAGCTAGGCTGCGCCACAGCAACGGTTCATCGGTTATCTGCTTTACTTGCCAAGGGGTAACGCTTGAGGGTTTTGATATTGCCCACAGCGCAAATAATAATCGGGGCTTAGTTATACAAATTCAAACCAGTGAAGCGCGTAATGTGGTTTTGCGCAATAACATAATCCATGACAGTACCAACAATGATCTGTTAAAAATAAACAACGGTACGCGAGATATCTTAGTACAAGGTAACCTTTTTTATAACCAAGCAGGCTCAGACGAACATATCGATATCAACAGTGTCGAAAATGTCACCGTAATCGATAACGTATTCTTTAATAGCACCTCGCAAGAAGTGACCAGCTCTTTCGTATTGGTTAAAGACAGTAATGGCAATAGCGACGGCATAGTCGGTTCGAAAGATATAAAGATTCGCCGCAATATCTTCTTTAATTGGCAGGGTAATAGTGGTCAGAGTTTCGTACGAATTGGCGAAGACAATACTCCGACCTTCGAAGCCGAGAACGTATTAATTGAAAATAATCTAATGCTAGGCAACTCTAGTCGCATGATGCGCAGCGCATTTACGGTAGGCGGTTCAAAAGACATCCGTTTTCAATTTAATACCGTGGTCGGCAATTTGCCATCACGAAGTTTTACCAGATTAGTGCGTGGCGGCCTTCCAAATGAAAACATAAGCCTCAACAACAATATCTGGTCAGACCCCACAGGCACTCTAGGTACTGAAGGATTCATCGGTGCCGATGTTTTCGAAGCCCTAAGCGGCGCGAACGCTTCAGTGACACTAGACAATAATGTCTACTACAACGGCGGCGATGCCATCCCAGCTGACATCGGCCAAGAGGTAAACATAGAGGATGACAATAACGCCAAGATAGGTAACCCGCAACTACCATCACAAACCGGCATAGTAGTCCCCGTTTACGACGGCAACAGCTTCGCAGGTGGCTTTAGCACCATCCGCCAAGTGTTCGTGCACCTCGCCAATCGCTACGGTAAACCTGCCGCCGGAAGCATCGCATAAACCAAGCAAGCAGTGCCAACGTACCGTCAGACGATCTACTCGGCGCGCCCCGCACAAGCGATGCTGACATAGGTGCAATTGAAGTCGGTGCGCAGTCGCCTAGCGAGCCACCAACGCCGAGCATGGGTAAGGTGGTTATGTCTTGGTTGATGCTGTTGTTGGAATGAAAATACCAGGCATGAGCCTGTAAGTTTGCTCTAAGTTCATGGTCATACTGTCATTTGCACGAAGCGCAGAAAATGATACGCGAGTGTTTGCATGCCTGTCCTAAAATTTTTGTCCTCTCCCCTTAAACGTGTCAATCAAGTACAATCCATAGCCACCTTCTTCATACGCGAATAGTCTAGGTTATAAATAATGATGGAAGAAAATGGAGGTTTTTTAGGGCTCGCCAACATCGGCCTATTTTTTTCTCTAATAATATCTCACTATGTGTATTTTTATTTTTTACATAGGGTTTATGGAACCAAGCTTTACGATGTTAAAAAGTCGAACGGTAAGTTGTCTTTTAAGACTAGCAAGTCACAGTAGCAATTAGATAGAAAACGCAAAAAGTTGATATTCAAGGATAAGAAAGATAAGCGCTGGAAAACGCTTACTTTTGATCAAATTAGTAGCATCCACGTAAAAAAACACACTGGTACAGCCAGCATAGTGGAGTTTTTCTTTGGAGGCTTTGGCTTGTTTGATTTTTTTAACAAATATAGAGACCGGCTACATACCTACGACATAAAAATAGGAGTTGTTTCAGATCACCCAGACATCAATATGGATGTTACTGTTTTGAGTCTTCAGCAATACGAACAGCGTGAATTTTTTCTTGGTCAACTAATGCACGACTTCGATATATGGGTTATGAAAAGTCTCGGTTTTTACAACAGTATTGATGATGTTTATGAAAAAAAAATTAAACAAATAGTATCGCTTTTTCAAGCTTGTGGATTAGAGTTGAATTATGACGAAAATTGATGGAGTCAGAGTGGCGCGTACTGGGGTTGCGGGATTCGACAGTATGCGCATACTCTAAACGCTGGGGGCATTCCGCCCGTTGAGTTTGAATTAATCTAATGTAAAAATTCAGGGTGACGCAAAGCAGTCTAAGGTGGATAAAGCACCCAGTGCGAACCAGTACACGGTATTGTCAGTCAAGTTGAATTCGATCAGCTCTGAAAGTAGCGCAACTAGTCGTGTAGAAACTACGGCGAAAATCGCCGTCATCTAGCCTTTTATGAATCTGCTTGCCTAATCAAAACAGCCGGATCTAGTGGTTCGAAGGTAGTAGGGACTAACATCGGCTTTATCACCAATCTCGTAGCCACCTGCACTATTGATGCAGGATAAAAAAGAGATCTTATAGATAAGTTGTTTGAGGCTAGGGTCGACATAGGCATTCGGGTGTTCGGGGTCACACCTTTCGTCTTTGACATGATTAGGAATCTTTTCTATGCGGATCTTACAAGCGTGATCGCTTGCTCGCCCCTTATGCCCTTGGTTACTATAATAGCAATAGTGCGCGACTTCGCCTACTTTAAACTTAAAGTCGCCGCTATAGTCATAGCAAGTGGTGGTGGAATAATCTCCGGGGCGAGTTTCTATTGGAAAATTGAACTGCGTTGAGGTATTACGTGGCAGCTGCTCAATTTTTGGCCAGGGAGTTCGGTTTGAACGATTGATATCTGAGAATACGGGCTCGCTCTCAACCTCACTGAAGGCTAGTTTGACTTACAGCAGCCGATGACAAAGGTAGACATAGTGAGAAAAGTATAAGTAGTAAAAAGTTCTTCATTCAAGGTTCTAAGCTAAGTGGTGTGATTCTATTGCTAGTGTACTGTTTATACAGTGGCAATGACAGAAAGCGACCACTCCTAACGGCGCTGCTAAAAACAACTACTAAGCGGGAGATATAAGGACAACTAGGCTGGACATATATGGGTACCTCCCCAATAGCAAGCCGAGTAAACCCCAAGCCCGAGCGTTAACGCTGATAGTTTTGTTCAAGCTCGCAGTGATCAGCCGCAACGCGATTACGTCCAAAATATTCTCTAACATGAAACGTTGTCGTTGATCTGCATACGTATTCACACAGCGCACCGTAAATCTTTTGCTAGTATTTATTGCCGCTTGATAGGCCAGAAGTCTGGTATGAACCGCTCGGAAGGACTACGGTCAAATGACTGTCGGGTAGTTTTAATTAAGCCTTTCGCGGAGGTTTGTGCTGCCATTTTAAGTTCGTTTGCACTGTCGGTATTAACTATGAAGTGAGCGTGGTTTAAACACTTCAGAGACAATTATAAAATTTGAGGTGTTTATCGCTATACCCCAAATATTCTTTTATTCGTCACATCCCATGGCGACTGTACCCCAGTGACGTTATTGCCGGAGGTCAATTAAGAAACCCGAGTAGGAAAGCGGTAAGTGGCATCACTTGGCAGAACGCTAAAAAGACGCTCGGTTCTACCATCGGGCACAGCTCAAGAGAAAAATGAAAAATGAAAAAGCAAAGACATATTTGGATGACGTTTATTGTGGGGCTTGGATGCCTTGCTTCATGGTCGGCGCATGCTGACTGGTTTTTTCGTGGATCTCCTAACAGCTGGGCTACGACCCAACTAGAGTTCGTATCCGGCACCACTTACGACACCTGTCAGACCTTTGGTTCCGGTGACGCCAACGGCAACCCAAGCTTTAAAATCGATCGATTTGGTAATTGGGGAGAAAACTACCCTGATGCAAATTATCAGGTTAATGCTAACACCAGCTATGAAATCAGCTTTGATTCAGCTAGCCATGCAATAACCGCAAATTCAGTTGCTAATTGCAGTGGCGCTTCTGGGCCGGCGCAGAATTTCAACTCACTTTTCTTTCGCGGCACAGCGAACAGCTGGGGCACCAGCGAAATGACATTGGTTACCGACCATACATGGGAAGTTGAAGTTAATTTTGACGGTCAGGCCAATCAAAGGTTTAAGTTAGATTTGAATGGTAACTGGGCACAGAACTACGGTGACAATAATAACGATGGTGTATTGGATCTGGCTGGAGCCGACATTCACACTACCGTCAACGGCGCATTCATGCTGCAGGTAAACGATGTCTCTCTGGCTTATACACTGACTCCCGTCACCGGATGTACCAGCAATTGTGGCGGTGGCAGTGTTGACACTCTGGGGGCAGTGTACAGCAGTGATAGCAGCACTTTTTCGCTCTGGTCTCC
>JAESTB010000442.1 GCA_016763815.1 Arenicella sp. | reverse complement strand
TCTCGTTGAATTTGCTCTGCATCAATCACCGACACCGTATTAGGCACCTCAGAAGTGAGCTTTTCGGTTCTGGTTGCCGAGATAATAACTTCTTCGATTTTTCCAGCGTATTGGTTCTCGGCCAATGCATTAGTGGTGAGTACACTTAGCGCTATAAATACCGCCATACCAAACACCTTTTTAATCCTAGCTGGAAAATATAATTTGGCCCTACGCGATTTGCTGAAACGTTTATTGCCAGTACTCGTATTGATAAGAATGATCATAAATTTGCTCGATATTAGAAACAGTAGAATTTGCTTAGACGGACTCTGTCATTATAAAAATTCGACTTAGGAGCCCCTGATCTCGGAGAAATATAGACAAACTTCATTGCAAATGCAAATCATTCGCATTAAGATTCTCATATTAAAACTTTAAGCCTTTACTTAAGCTATTCAAAAATCGACATGAATAAATACGTCAAATCGCCATCGCTTGTATTACTTTTCTTTCTATTGCTTTGTTCAGCCACGCATCTGACTTACGCACAATACGACAAAGATAAAACGCGAATCATTAGTGCTGGTGGCAGTATTACCGAAATCCTTTTCGCTCTCGGTTTAGGTGGCAACTTAGTGGGTGTAGATACCTCCAGCCTTTACCCCGAAGAAGCAATCAAGCTACCAAAGGTAGGTTATTTTCGCAGCATGGGCGCTGAAGGGCTAATGTCGCTTAGGCCAGATATTATTATTGCCGCAAAAGGTGCGGGGCCAAGCGCGGCACTAAAACAAGTAAGCATGCTCGGTGTTGAGGTGAGAACCTATGATCAAGACACCTACACGGTAGACGCTTGGAAGAAGCTGATCACCAATCTAGGTAACGACTACTCAAAAAACAACCAGGCAACTCAGCTTATAGAAAAAGTAACTCAAGGGTTAAACCGACAAAATAAGCAGCGCCGCTATGAAGTGAAACAATTAAATGCGGTCGCCCTGCTCAGTATCGGTCAGCGAGGGCCCGTTGCGGCAGGTAACAACACAGTGCCCAACCTATTACTCACTCTAGCTGGAATCAACAACCTTGCTAATGCTCTGGATGGGTACAAGCCGTTTAGCTCAGAGTTACTAGCCACGCAAAAACTTGATCTGGTACTGATTCCTTCACATGCAATCGCGGGCCTTGGCGGTGAAAAAGCGGTTTGCGAAAACCAAATCATCAAGCTGGCGATGCCCGGAGGCTGCAATATTTATGTGATGGACCCGTTACTATTGATGGGCTTTGGCACCAGGCTTGATCAAGCGGTTGGTGAAATCATTGAACAGGCGAATGAGCTTTGAAAATTAGTATCTCAACATTTACCCAGACGGGTCAATCCCACGGATACAAACGTAGACTCGAGTTTGCGCTACTCAGCTTTTGCCTAATCACATTTCTGTGGTTAGGCGTGTCGATTGGTGCGTCGGACGTAAACCTCCTATTGCCGATCGAATCTCTCTACTCCAGTTTATTAGGAACATTGGAGCCGAGTATTACGCAAAGCGTTGTGCTAAATATTCGTCTACCAAGGGTCATCATGGCGTTGCTGGTTGGTGCTGCTTTGGCGGTGAGCGGCGCAAGCCTTCAAGGGGTTTGCCGAAACCCATTAGCCGATCCAGGCTTACTAGGAATCTCGGCTGGCGCAGCCGTTGGCGCAGTAATGATGATACTGTTTGCTAATCATGTGCCCTTTTTGCACGTGGCGGGGCCTTACGCAGTCTCTGTAGCCGCGTTTGCTGGAGCCGCTATCGCTACCTTTTCTGTGTATAGCTTAGCGCAGGTCAATGGCGATATTCAGATACCGACATTTCTACTAGCCGGCGTTGCTATCAACGCATTGGCAGGCGCCATAATTGGCGGCTTAAGCTTTGTAGCAGATGACCAAGCACTTCGACTGATCACTTTTTGGATGATGGGCAGCCTTGCGAGCGCCACGTGGACTAGCGTTGCAATAAGTGCACCCACACTCGCCATTGCCATGTTCGCTATCTACAGAAAACGTCATGCCCTTAACTTGATCCTACTGGGCGAGGCCAATGCACGCTTTACTGGCATTGATGTTGAAAAGGTAAAAACCCAATTGCTATGGCTAAATGCATTATCCGTCGGTATGGCGGTCGCATTCAGTGGCATCATTGGCTTTATAGGCTTAGTCGTACCCCATATTCTAAGAATGTCTTCCGACACTAACTACCGCTACCTTATCGTCAATAGTGCGTTACCTGGCGCTGCGTTATTGGCGCTGGCCGACCTCGGTTCACGCATGTTAATCGCGCCCGCCGAACTGCCTATTGGCATACTCACATCATTAATTGGAGCACCCTTTTTTATCGGCCTGTTGATACAACAAAAGCGACGTGCGGGGTTTAGTCTATGAGTATTCAGGCCACCAACCTTTGCGTTACCATCAACGGCCGAAAAATTCTAGACGATCTTAGTTTCGCCTGTCGAGCGGGTGAAATAACCGCCATCGTTGGTGAAAACGGTGCGGGCAAATCCACCTTGCTTAACTGCTTAGCGGGTGTCTCAGAATTTACCGGCGAAATAACCTTAAACAAATACCCTATCGAGTCACTAAGCCTCGCCACGCTGGCTAAATACCGAGCGGTATTACCACAAAACTCTAGCCTTAACTTCCCATTCAGCGTTGACGAAGTGGTTCGTCTAGCAATGTCATTAGGTTGCTTAAGCCAGGCAGAGCAAGAGCAAATTATCGTTGATAGCCTAGCGTTAGTCGACGCCACACAATTTATTGATCGTAACTACCTACACCTGTCCGGTGGCGAAAAACAGCGCGTTCAGTTGGCCAGAGTACTTGCTCAATTACGCGCTCACGATCACCAAGAAAATCGCTTTGTTTTTCTTGACGAGCCAACATCCGCATTGGATTTAAAACACCAACACTCAACACTAAAAATGCTGCGCGAGTTGTGCGCTCCGAATAGTGAGCGAGGCCATCGTTCGAAAAACCTAGGGGCTCTAGTGATCGTGCATGATTTAAACTTGGCGTCATTCTATTGCGACAAGATATTGCTACTCGATGGCGGCCGCCTAATTGCTCACGATACTCCTGAAAAAATTCTCCAACATCACATCATCAAAAAATCATTTGGCATCGACGTCATTGTTGGCAGCCACCCTGACAGTAACAAACCATACTTAATACCAAGACTACAATAGATCCGGACACTGTTATGAATAAGCAAAAATCGATTCGAAACGCCCGCACCCTTCTTCGTCAATCAGAGCTAGGAGTTCTATCAACGCACTCTAAGGCTAACGACGGTTACCCATTCGGCTCGGTCTCAACGTATATGAGCACCGTCAATGGCGATGCTATTTTTTACGTTAGTGATCTTGCCCAACATACAAAAAACCTACTGGCTAATAACAAAATGTGCCTAACGGTATTTTCTGGCTCTGATGGGGCCATCGCCAGCTGTGAAGACCCAAACGCCGGCGCCCGCCTCAGCCTATTGGGTGATGCAACGCTGGTTGATGTA
>JAESTB010000441.1 GCA_016763815.1 Arenicella sp. | reverse complement strand
ATTTGCTAGAATCACGTCTATAGAGCCTTGTAAACCATCGTCCTGTTTAACGCTTGCTCGGATAGACTCAAAAACCAACGCTTCATCAGGCAGTTCATCATCGCCAGACTCTTGCCAAGTTAATACCGCTGACGTTGATTCAAGGTAGCCGTCGATTATAGCCGACGTCTGATTCGACGCCTTTAGATATGAAAATTCACCATTGGCTTGCCCTTCAATATTCAAATCATAGAGCTGCAGAAAGTGATTTAAATTGGCTAAATCGAGCGCCGTTAGCGCCGCCGTAATGTTCGTACTTTGAGTGTTCTTCTTAGCCTCAAAGCAAAGCGCCTGAGATTGGTTTATCAAGCAACTCTCAGACACTGAAAAATCGCCGTTGGCCACTTTTATCGAAACGTCTTTTCTCAATACCCACTCAGCTAAAATCGGATCATTCACATCGAGCCTGGATAACACACCTTTCCAATCATGGTTAAGCAAACTACCTTTAGCTCTGATCTTTAAGGTTGCACTATTTGCCAAAATTGATTCGATTGAGATCGAATGAGACCCGACTTGCCCGTCAATGTTTATCGATAGAAGATCAGCAAGGGCAGTCTGGCCTTGTCGAATTGAGCTTGCTTGCAAGGAGATATCCAATACGTCACGGGCATTGGCTAAAGATGCCCTAGCCGACACCTCGAGATTGTCAATCGAGAGACCTGCCCACGAGAGCCCCTTGGAGTCAGCCGTCATGGTGACTTTAGGTTTGCTTGGCAGACCCGTTAATCTTCCTTTACTGGTAAACGGGCCTGAGCCATCGGCTAAAAAATCACCAATATCAGGCGATACAATTGCCCAGCTGAGATTCAATCGATCGTCGATCTTACCGCTAGCGGATAAACGCGATTTACCTGAAACAACCACAAGTTCCCTGATCTCTACGGCATTACCAGCCACCAGCATATTTATGCTGGCGTTAAGGTCTTGCTCATAGGCTTTGCCTATGGCATTAGCGACCACGTTATAGCGTTGGCTGGAACCGGTAACGCTAAGCTTGCCGTTGGAAACTACTTGCACCGCAGAGGGATCAATGCTCGACACTAATGGCCATGACAATGACGACCACACCCCTCTAATATCGACACTTCCCAGCTCAGCAGCGGCGGTATTGTCTGGGTCCAAGAAACGACTTAAGTGACTCACCTTACCAGAGATAGATAAATTCGCGGGGCGTTGCTGCCCCTGCTGCGTTAGCGACAAGCTATCAATCGAGAGGTCATCACTGACCAAGGATACGTCGGTAACTACGTTCCAGCTTGAATATTCGGAGCTTGCTATGGATGTTTGGCCAACAATACTGGCCCTTAAGCCCGCTAAGCCCTGCGCCGGCAAAAAATGCCCATTGAGATTGAACTCGCCGCTTCCTAGCGATACCGTTTCACCCATCAATTGCTCGGCATCACGCGCCGCCGTTACTAAATCAGCGGTCCACTCGATTCGCTCGCTTAAGGCATTATCGACTACCGCGGTTAAGCGTGCAGCTACTGGTGCTATTTGGTTCTGCTCTAGGTTTATCGAAGACCATGTGCCGCTAAGCAAGCCGTTCGACTCGATATTCATTTCGTTGATTTGCCAATTAACCGTGTGAGATAAATCCAGCACGCCATCGGGCTTAGCCGACAAATCAATCTTACCAATTAACGATACTTGCTTGTCTGAATCAGCTATTTTCAGCTCTTTTAGTGTTAACACGCTGTTGTCGATATAAGCCGACAACTCTATTTTAGTCAGCGTGACCAGAGGTGGTTCAGTCTCAGACCCTAGCACAACGCTGCTGACAGAAACTCGATCAATCACCGCGCGCTCAACCGACACGTCAATCGGCAGTTCGAGCCCTTCCCAAGGCGCATACGCGGCTGTTGTAGGCTCAGCCTCGGCAAGCTCGACATTAACCCCAATCAAACTAATACGCTCAACTTTGGCATGCCGACTTAGTAGGTCAAATGGACTCCATTGCATGGATCCTCTAGTAATAACAATGCGGCTGCCACCGACATTTAACCGTAGCTTATTAAAACTAAAGTCACTGACATCGCCGTCGATCGACTCGACCTTCAACATATCTGGGGCTAAATTAATCGCCCATCGCAAGCCGCTATTAGTGCCAATCAACCAAAAAACAAAGCTGGCAAACAGCAAGACCGCGACAGTCAATGTCAACATAACACCCCTGGCGATTGTCATAACAGGTTTGTTAATCATTATAGGTCTGTACCAAAACTAAAATGGAGCCGCAAAGGGTTGCCGTCTTTATCTAAAGCAGAAGCCGCATCCAAACGCATGGAGCCAAACGGCAACCGCCAGCGTAAACCGACTCCGACTCCTTTCTTATAATCGGCATTACTATCAAAAGCATCACCCGCATCAAAGAATGCGGCGAGTGAGATATCGTTCTTAATTGGATGCTCATATTCTATGCTGCCGACCAGCAAATTCTTTGCGACCGTCACTTCGCCATTTCGATTAACACCGATACTTTCGTATTTATAGCCGCGGATGCTGTCGTCGCCGCCGGCCAAAAATCCAAGCGATTCAGGCAATTTAGTTGCTTCATCGATCAAACTGCTGGCCAATTTAAAGCGAAACTTTAGTCGACCTGTTGCAACTGGAATCAGCCGTTTGAAATCCAACATTACTTGCACTAAATCGATATCCGATGCGACTGATTTGCTAGCGCCTCTGACAGTGAAGGACGCATTCCACCCCTCAGTCGGAAAATATACATCGTCAGCTTTGGTTTGCTCCCAACGTACGCTTGGCATTAGCAAGTCTGTGGTTAGTTCCGAGGTAAAAGCATCGTTGGCGCCATCTGGGTCTTGTGTGTTGCCAAGCGGATCAGATGTGTTGCGGGTAAAAGTCTCACGGCTTGCGGTCAGGCCGAACGTCAACAGTGAGTCATTCCATGTCCTTAGCCGTTCGGCACCGATTTTAGTTGATTCAAAGCGTCGGCTATCCCCAAGTTCTTCCTCCAGTGCGGCAAAGAAATTGAGACGGTCTTTAGCCGAGCGCTTTTTTGGTACTTGATAATTAACAATCATCGAACGCTTTATTTCGGAGCCGCCCAATCGCGCATTTAGATTATGACCACGGCTATTGATACGCCTATTTTCATACCCCACGCCACCGCGCACGCCAGTATCGGTGCCAACGCCAATTTCAGCCGAGTAAGCGTTACGCTTTTTAGCGCCTAAGGTAATTGTCACAGGCAAGCTAGCCGACGCCGAGTTAGTCTCGCCTGCTTGCACCGATACGGTCGAAAAATAAGGCGTGGCAAGCAAGCTTCGTTGCGTCTCGGCCAATGCATCGGAGTCAAAAGGGTCGCCCGCTTTGATGAGAATATAGGAGTCAAGTAAGTCTTGTTTAAGACGCTTTTTAAAGCCTGTACTAGTTGCATTGCTAAGTTGCCAGTCAATATTGACCCGACTTACCGAATACCGCTCGCCAGTGTTAAATGTCAGGTTAATGTCAGCACTAGTGCGAGCTTCATTTATCACCATCTCACTGCGAGCAAGTTCGCCATCGAAATACCCGAGTCTCAGAGCTCTCGCCAATAGCGTTTTTTTAT
>JAESTB010000440.1 GCA_016763815.1 Arenicella sp. | reverse complement strand
TTTTTTATTGCCTGAAATAAGAGGGTCGTTGATGGAAGCCGGCATTGAAGGTTTGAACGTGGTGCAGACACTGCTACAAGTTGTTGGTTGGCTACTAGTTGCGCTGATGGCTGTTTTGGCATTTATAGCGAAGACGTTGGTTAATAAAATTAATTCTCTACCTGTCCTGCTTAGCGCAGAAAAAAAGACAATTGACCTGGCGCTCAATGCACACGACAAACGCATAACAGTATTAGAAACCACCATAGGGCACTTGGATAAGCATTAATGAATAGTTACAGTCACAAATCGAAACAACACCTACTAGAATGCCACGTCGATTTGCAGGTGCTGTTCGCGTTTGTTTTGCAGACCGCTGATCATACAGTGCTGGAAGGGTATCGATCACTCCAGCGCCAGAGAGAGAAATTCCTTGCCGCTGAAAGTAAGGTGCAGCAGGGAAAGCACAACACAATTCCCAGTATGGCGGTGGATGTCTCGCCTTACCCTATTCCGGTAAATTGGGGTGCAGGCTCTAGGGATGAGTACGAGAAATTCCGTTACTTTGCTTTTTATGTTTTAGGCGTGGCAGACATGCTTAAGGCAACAGGGCAGATAAAAAATGACGTTCGTTGGGGTGGTGACTGGGATGGTGACCATGACGTCACCGACCAGACTTTCCACGACTTAGTACATTTTGAGTTAGCAGAGGTTTGACATGGTAGCAATAGCAACAGTCGCAACAGTAGCCACTATCGGTCGACAGTTGATGCAGTTCGCACCAACCATTGCAGGTTGGTTCGGTGGTAAAGATGCTGAGCACAAAGTTGGTGCGGCTATTCAAATCGCTAAAACTATTACCGGTACGTCAGAGCCGTCTGATGCCATCGCCATGTTTGAGAAAGACCCAGCGCTGGCGCTACAGTTCCAACAGTCAATCATGAGCTATGAGCTAGATATCGCGCGTGAAGAGACCAGTCGCCTTGTCGCCGTCAACCAGACTATGCAAGCAGAGAGCAAGAGCGAGCATTGGGCTCAGTGGGCATGGCGCCCGTTCAATGGTTTCATGTTTGCCTGCACGTTGTTTGGTAACTATTTTGTGATCCCAGCATTTGGTGGCACCTCGGTTGAAATACCAGAGGTAGTGCTAATGGCTTGGGCCGCAGTGCTAGGTGTTACATCATGGCATCGTGGCTTGCTAAAGCGTGTGCGTGAAGGCGATGTGTTGCAGCCCGGTAAGTTAGCACCAATTAATCTAATAAAGCGCACACTAAGGTAAATAATGAGCCCTAATAAAATAGGTACTACCCAGTACATCCGCGACATACGGGGCTGTGATCTCGCGAGTTTTTCGCAAAGGTGGGGCTCTAAGGGGGGCTCCGTTTCTGCTTTGGGTGTTGATCTGTAATGATTTCTGGGGTGGTGGGTGAGCAATGATATGGCTGATAAAAATCAGCCTCCAGCTCCAGCGGTCGAGTGTGATGACCCTAGCAATGATTTGTTTGCTCAGGATTATATTGCTAAACACCTGGGTATCTCAGATCGGACATTACGTGACGTATTGCGCAAGCTCGACCTTGATCACCGGTTTGACACGCTTACAAAAATCCGTATTACCTATCTTTCTCACCTGCGTGAGTTGGCTGCAGGCCGTGGTGGTGAAGAGCAATACAATGTCGCACGCGAGCGAGCACGCGAGTCGCGCGTTAAAGCAGACTTATGCGAGCTGGACTTGCATGAAAGGTTGGGCGCTCTGGTGCTGGTTAATGATATCGAACCCCTTCTTGAAGACTGGATATTGTCCGGGCAGCAAAAAATTACACAAAGCTTGGATAAACTGTTCGTCG
Organism: Arenicella sp.; assembly: GCA_016763815.1. Lineage (GTDB taxonomy): Bacteria > Pseudomonadota > Gammaproteobacteria > Arenicellales > Arenicellaceae > Arenicella. The sequence continues at coordinate 1,619 of JAESTB010000440.1, read as the reverse complement.
AGTTAGAAGACACCTATGGAATTGACTTCGACGAGCAGTATAAACAAGATACAACGCGATCCACCTTGGCATCTATTTCCGGCTTTGCGTCAGAATTTAAGTGGGATGATGAAGAGGGTATCGAGGAGATGGATACCTAAACAGTTAACGTCGACATTTTCATGGATGTCGAAGCACTATTATTTGCCACCCGAGCTGTCAGAAAATCCGGGCATCTATAATTTCGATAACGTGCCGTATTTTTGGGGCATCGCTTACGCGTTTGATAACCCATCCATTAAAGAGATATACCTGCGGAAAGCATCTCAGATCGGTTGGACCATATTTTTCATTGGGTTTATTCTTAAGCGCGTAAAAGAAGACCCGTGCAATATGCTATTGATGTTTGCTAAAGATGGGGCAGGCCGAGACTTTCATGACGAGAAGTTTGTCCCGTGTATAAAATCGTGCGTGCCGGTATCAAAATTAATCAACGTTTCCGGTAGCCGCCAGACTGGTCAACGCACCAATTTTAAAAAATTTCGTGGTGGTTTTATACGTCTCTTCGGCTCGAACTCAATCAGTAATTTAAAGTCGACTACAGCACCGTTTGTCGGCGTAGAAGAACCCGACGATGCTAATGACAACGTAAGCAACCAAGGTAAAGCCATCACGCAAATACCTGAACGTATGAAGCGGTGGGAAAAGCGCAAATTTGTAATGGGTGGAACGCCAAGCATCAAAGGGTTGTCGACTATCGATAGCTGTTTAGAAAAAACAGATCAACGTGTGCTACCAATCACTTGTCATAACTGTGGACAACAACACGTTATGGAATGGGGAAATGTCCGTTGGCAAGATGACCCGAAAAAGAAAGAGCATCCGGTATACGGTTTTTCAAACCCAGAAACTGCAGTGTATGTGTGCCCACACTGCGAAGTAGAATGGAACGACAAGCAGCGCCGCCGAAATATCTTCGACACAGTCGTGCAAGCTAGAGACTCCGGCGATCCGTGGTGCGGATGGGTGTCCACGGCAGAGTGTTCGCCTGAGCGTGTCGGGTTCCAAGAATTAAACGAACTTTATGTTTGCATACCGGGCACCAACTTATCGCATTTAGTTGAAGACTTTATCGAGGCAGAGCGCGAAGCCGCCAATGGTGATTTTTCAGGTCGCATAACGTTTGAAAATAACAAGCTAGCTCGATCGTATGAATTCAAAGGAAAAAACGCAACGGCCGAGGCATTGCGTGCAGCGGCCAAAGACTACCCGGAATGGATCGTTCCTCAAGGCGGTTTAATTATAAATGTCGGAATCGACGTCCAAGACAACCGAGTAGCGCTTATATTTCGCGCCAGCGGAAGAAACGAAGAGTCGTGGCTGCTGTGGTGGGGCGAAGTCTATGCATCTCACTCTTGTGTAGATCCGAAAGATCCAATATGGGCTGAAATGGAACAGCTCGTATTCGGCCCCATCCAACATCAAAACGGCAGAAATATGTACGTCTCAGGCATCAGCATTGATTCCGGCGATGGTGACACTAATGACGCGGTGTACAAATGGGTGCGTAAAATGAAAAAGAGACACACCCAAGTAAAAGTCATGGCAATTAAAGGCTCAACTGATCAAGTTGATACCGA
>JAESTB010000439.1 GCA_016763815.1 Arenicella sp. | reverse complement strand
TTGATTGCTTGAAACAGCGGAGCAACAATATCAGGCCAATTCAATAAATAGGCAGACTCCGCCTCATCGACCTGAGTTAACCTAGGTCTTGAATTAGCGTTAGAATTGTAAGATGACTCGCTCATAGAGAGAAACAGATCATAGGTTGGCGCCCCAAGGGCACGAAAGAACCATCGTATCGTTAGAATGTCATTGTGCTTAGTGCCTACACTATAGCCGATTTTCTTAAGCGATTGTCAGCCTAGCGTTTACTTGTATTCGAGAATGTCTCGACCACTGTATTTTGACGAACCATCTGTTAGTAGCTTGCGGATCATTTGTCGCTGAAAGCCAATGTGAGAAATCGTGTTTGGCTGGTCGCCTGCCTCGGCAACAATCTGCCTGTGTAAATCAGGCAAGCGATAAAACGGAATCATAGGGTAAGTATGGTGCGCAGTATGGTAAGGCATATTCCATAGCAACCATTGCATCACCGGCCCGGCTTTTACTGTTCGCGTATTTAACCAAATATCATCGACATGTGGCATCCCTGTGTGTTCTACCGTGTTTTGCAGCATTTGAAACCATTTCATTGCAAACATTGGGAGCAACCATAGTGTCAACAACAGCGTGCTTTGAAAAACCAACGATATAAGCAATATAGACAAATAGATTAGTAGCATCAACCTTGCTTCTTTGTGCACTTTTTTAAGCTGCACTGCTGATAAGTAAGGCCAAGACTGCGTATCGCCCGAAGCCAATCTGAATACTTCGGCAATTCGACCTGGCCAATAACTTAGGCCAAAAAAATAAACTAAATAGGTCAATAGAGTGAATGGTTTTGCCCCAACGATTTCAGCATCTAACTCAACATTCTGTGTGTGTCGATGGTGTTGAAAATGCTCAAACTTATCTTGGTCACGGCCCATCAACAAGATCAAACAAAAGAGTCTGCCAAATAACTCGTTGATCCCTTGAGTTTTAAATACGGTGTTGTGACTTAGCTCATGTACTCCAGCATAGAGGCAGTTGATCAATATACCTTGAAGCATAAAAAACGGTAGCGTCAGCCAACTACCCAAGGTGCTAAAAAGCAGTATTGAATTGATCGCAATCGCGCCGATATGAGATGCGACTTTTAACCAACCTCGAATATCTGAGCGGCCTTTGAGCGCCTTCAAGCTTTTTGCAGGTAGATGTACTGATCGTTCAAACGATGCATCCATAGAGACCTCATTAAATCTATGTTGTTTTACAAAATAACGGGGAATAATAAAATATTTCTATTACCAAATCATTGTAGGCCATCCGAAAAGGCAGTGGTATAACCCAATCAGGTTAATCGGTACCACCCAATATGGGGGGGTTATCTGTGCTAAATTATCGACTAAAATAGAGCTCTGTCTCAGAGTATCAACCATCATTAACCAGTCTAAGGCGAGCTAGATGCAAACACTTAAAATATATCAGTCCCTCTGGGCTATGCAGCTACGTGGGCCGGACGGTTATGAGCACGGTAATGAAAAATCATTTCAGATGATCGCGGACGCAGGCTATCACGGTGTATGCATTGACCCTACTGCCAGCGAAATTGCTGAAAATCTAGCCCTTAAGCCCTATTTCGAAAAACACGGTTTAGAGGTAATGGTAAATGCTTTTCCTAAAAGTGCTGACGACCTGCGTAAATTACTCGAATTTGCTAAGCACATGAACGCGACCCAGTTCAGCATTATTGGCACTGTATACCCACTGACCGTTGCTGGCGCAATTCCGATAATTCGTAACTGGATCGATATTTCAGATGAACTTGGGATGCCGATTATGTTCGAGACCCATCGAGACTGTATAACCAATGACATGTTCGCCACCTTGCAGCTACTCGATGAAATTCCCGAAATGAGGCTGTGCGCTGATTTATCACATTACGTTCTAAACCGAGAACTATCAACCCCACTGTCGAGAGAATGGGCCGCCCTATTCGACCGTTTGTTAAGCCGCTCAGATTCATTTCAAGGGCGAGTTGCAAACCGCGAACAAATTCAGGTGCCTATTGAGTTCGAGCAACACCAAGAATGGGTAGAGTTGTTCAAACACTGGTGGTCTCGCGGCATCAACGATTGGCGAAGCCGGTCGAGCGAAGACCAAGATTTGATTTTTCTGTGTGAACTAGGGCCACCGCCATACGCCATCACCGATGTCAATCGAGCTGAGCTATCAGACCGTTGGCAAGAAGCGTTAACGATCAAGTCTTGGCTCGAAGATATTTGGGCAAACAGTACGCCAATTAGTATCTACTCGTAGCTGGCAATGTACATTAAGCGTTATAAGCTACCCGGTTAATAAATCAGATGAGCCGCGACCGATAAAATCGGCAACACAATGATGGTTCGAATTAAGAAGATACTTGCCAACTGAGCAATCGAAACAGGGATGGTTGACCTTAGAATCAACAACCCATTCTCCGCCATATAGATTAATTGGGTGACTGACAAGCCAGCTAAAACAAATCGGGTAATCGGGCTATCAACGTTGGTCGAAACGATCGCGGGGATAAATTGATCAAAAAAACCAACCAAGGTACCGGCGGCGGCGGCGTCAGCCTCTGGCAGCTGCAAACCTTGTAAAACGTAAACCATTGGCGCGCTAATCCATTGCAATATCGAGGTATGGTAATACACGATTAACACCAGCACTTCGATGGTCATTGCTACCGGCAACACGGCAAATGAAATATCAAAGATACTGCGACCAGTTACACTCAGCTGCTGCTTGACACTAGGTGCATGTTCAGCCCGGTATAGGGCGGCATTTAAAGACTGGCGAAACAATGAGCCACTCTTCTCAAACGGTGAAACCTCACGCGTTTCGCGTTGATAAAAACTATTGGCTAGCCCTGACAATGGTGGCAAGCGAGGGGTAATCAAGGCGGCGATAAGCCCGCAGATTGTGACCACAACATAGAACAATACAAAGTTGTCATCAATTCTCGCTGTTTGCGCGATCACCACAGTAAACGGTAACGACACGGCGGAGAAATTAGTCACCACAACCGCGGCTTCTCGGGCGCTATAGTGACCGCTTTCGTATTGCC
>JAESTB010000438.1 GCA_016763815.1 Arenicella sp. | reverse complement strand
TTTGGCATATCGTTAAAAAACACGCTCTTAAAGCGGGAATTCAGCAAAGTATGTCACCACATACTTTGAGGCATGCATTTGCTACGCATCTAATTAACCATGGAGCTGATTTGCGTTCGGTACAGATGTTATTGGGCCACGCGGATCTTTCGACTACCCAAATTTATACACACATCGCGCGTGAGCGGTTGCAGTCAATGCATGCCGAGCACCACCCTAGAGGCTAATAATTTAGCCTTTGAATTGATAAATTGAGTCACACTTGGCTCAAAAGCAATAAAAAGACTGGTAACAACGGCCAATATTGTGCAGTATCCCCTAAGGAATATAGTCTTAGCCGCGTTTCTCATTGCAGAAGTCCAGATGCCGTAGCGATAATTTATAATCTCTACACAGTGCATTTAATAAAATGGCCGCTATCGTATTCATAACCAGCCTACGAAACGCTCTATTTCTGGATAGTCTTTTTGCATAAAAGACATTCAAGTAAAGGGTTCTAAATAGAGATCATTAAACAGCCAAAGGCATGCGGAGAAGGGCGCGAAATGACATAAGGGTTTGTCTATACGCGTTGCCAAAATTCGGTTGCTATAAATAAACAATTATAGATAAATTGTCCAATATGAATAATTATAGACGATTTGCTCAAGTACGTATTAAATAATCCAAACATTAATAGATAAACAGTCGCCATGGCTATTCACAAGGTTATTCAGTAACCTGTGCTGTGCTTAAATGCGAACACGTTAGTTTGCCAAAGACGAAGAGACTTCTTTTGACTCAAAATAAAATACAAGCCACTATTATTTCAGCATCAGATGCTGGAATCAGTAACGACAACATCAGCCCCAAGGCACTAAAAGTAGTTGAGGGCCTGCAACAAGCTGGCTATCAAGCCTACTTAGTGGGAGGCTGCGTGCGTGACTTAATCATCGGCACCAAGCCGAAAGATTTTGACGTGTCGACCAATGCAACGCCAGAGCAAGTCAAGAAGGCCTTTGGCCGCAACGCGCGAATAATCGGTCGCCGATTCAAATTAGTGCACGTGCGCTTTGGCTATGAAGTAATAGAAGTTGCCACGTTTCGCGCTGATGCCAATGACCGCGAGCGAGTTGGGCAAAATGAAATGAGCGAAGGCGATCAGGGCCAATTGCTACGCGACAATGTGTATGGCCAAATCGAAGAAGATGTAATTCGTCGAGACTTTACCGTTAACGCGATGTATTACGATAGCGTAAAAGGCGAAATTCTCGACTTTATGAACGGCATTGACGACCTTAAGGCTGGCAAGCTTAAAAGTATTGGTGAGCCTGAGCTTCGCTTTACCGAAGACCCCGTGAGAATGCTTCGAGTGATTCGTTTTGCTGGCAAACTAGGGTTCGAGATGGAGCCTGCTGCGCTAACCATGATCGAAGAACAAGGTAAGTTGTTATCGCATGTGTCGAATGCTCGTTTATTCGAAGAAGTGCTTAAGCTTTTCCATGGCGGAGCCGCCTACGAAACATATTTGTTATTACGCAAATATGGCTTGTTTAAGCACCTGTTCCCGTTTACCGATCAAATCGCAGTCGATGGTGTCGAAGGGCTACCAGAGCGTGCGTTGCAAAACACCGACAAACGAGTAAAACAGGGTAAGCCGGTTATTCCAGCATTTTTGTTCGCTTGTATGATGTGGGAGCCCGTTAAAGCCGATGCTCAAGTGCTGATGGAGGATGGTGCCAATGAGGCACACGCGTGGCGAGTTGCAATGAACGATGGTTTGCGTGACCAAAATCAATACGTTGCGGTACCTCGGCGCTTAGCTGAAATTATCTTAGATATATGGAACATCCACTTTCGCCTTATTAAGCGAAATCCGCGCATGGTAAAAGCATGTTTAAATAATCGCCGTTTTCGAGCAGCGTACGACTTTTTATTGCTTCGTACAATGGTGCATGAGGTCGACGAAGAAATAGGCGAATGGTGGACTGAGATTCAAGAGTTAGAGCCTGATGGTCGCGAAGCTATGATCTCTGACTTAAATGCGACCTACAAGCAGGACCGCCAGCCTCGCCAAAAGAGTAATGAGCCTGACGGTAATAGTGTTGACTACAATTCTGCCGGCAATGACGATAACTTCGGTAATACCGTGTTTGGCGACGGATACCAGGGTGGGTTCAGTAAACCCGGTGCGGCTCCAAAAGGTCGGAATCAAAATAGGGGCGGCCAGCGAGGGCAGAATAAAAGAACCACCGGTGGTCAACAAAAAAGTGCTGGACGCGGGCGCCGACCAAATAATCCCAATCAGGGCAATGATGGCCAAACGGCCAACGTTAACCCTGGTAATGGCGAGCAAACTAATAATGCCCGCCGTGGAAAAACAGGCAAAAAGCGGTCGAGCAAGAAACGCTCCAACAATGGTGATCAACGCCGTACTGGGCCGCATGCCAATCGGCAGAATTCTAGGGCCCGCAACATCTCGGAACCACGCTTTCAAGAAGCTCGGCCCGCTGACGAATTTGGTGTTACATCCTCTGGAACTAATAAAAAAGTTAAGGTTAGACATAAACGTAAAGTAGCTGGCCCTGCGGATAATGATGACAAGCCGCTTCTAGGGTGATTGATGTCAACGTTAGCCTATTTAGGGCTCGGTGCGAATTTAGGTGACCCAATTCAACAACTGGTCGACGCGCGAAAAGCTCTCGTGGGCTTGGCGTCGACGTTGCAGCTAAGGTGCTCGAATTTTTATGCTTCATCGCCGGTAGACTATGAGGCACAACCAGATTTCATCAACTGCGTGGTCGAACTTGAGACCAGTAGCGGCGCGATCGAGTTACTTGATGACATGCAGGCGATAGAAAATGCATTGGGTCGTCACAGAGTCGCAGACAATCAAAATGCCCCAAGGGTTATAGATATAGACCTGCTATTGTTTGGCGACCAATCGATTGATATCGAACGTTTACAAGTACCCCACCCAAGAATGAATAATCGATTGTTTGTGCTAAAACCACTGCTTGAATTAGCTGAGCTAGAACGATACCGCACAGCGCTAGAGGTCGGTGATTTTGAAGGCCAAGTTCTCGCTAAACTGACAATTGGGCGCTAATAATGGCCCAGTACTTTCAAATTCATTGTCAGAACCCGCAGCACCGTTTGATTCAACAAGCGAGTGAAATAGTGCGTGGCGGCGGGCTGGTAGCTTACCCTACAGACTCAAGTTATGCGCTAGGATGTCATTTAGATGATAAACGGGCGGTTGATCGTATTCGCCGAATCCGCAAGCTAGACCGTAATCATAACTTCACCCTAGTAGCGCATGACTTAAAGCAAATTTCGCAATTCGCTAAGATCGACAACCAACAATATCGGCTTATTAAAACGCTTACGCCCGGACCATACACCTTCATTCTTGCGGCCAAACGCTTAGTGCCCAACCGATTGGTCCACCCAAAGCGTCGAACGATCGGGATTCGTATCCCTGACAATGCGATTGTGCGTGCTTTACTGATTGAGCTGGGCGAGCCTATTATGAGCTCTAGCTTGATTTTGCCAGAGACCGAGTTGGCCATGGCTGACCCTGAAGAGATAAGGCGTCAGCTTGAACATGACGTGGATTTAGTGATCGACGGCGGTTTGGGCACTCTAGAGCCTTCAACTGTACTCGACTGGCACGATACGCAACTCAGAGTTTTACGAGAAGGCGCAGGTGATATTGCATTTCTTAATAATTGATAGCTTGAATAAACCATCTATACACTTGGCTTGAGCGCTAGTTTTTAAGCGGCCATAAATGTACACTTTAACTTTGAAAATAACGCGTTAAATTAATGATTTCTAAGTCTGGTCACCCTAATCGTGTCGTTTCGGGCATGCGCCCAACCGGTCGTTTACATCTAGGTCACTATCACGGTGTGCTGAAGAACTGGTTGAATTTGCAGCATGAATTTGATTGCTACTTTTTCGTTGCAGATTGGCATGCTTTGACCACGCATTACGAGGAAGACTCGTCTACTATTAACGACAATGTTTGGGAAATGGTGATCGACTGGTTGGCTGTTGGTGTAGACCCCAGCCGCGCAACCTTGTTTATTCAATCGCGTGTGCCAGAACATGCTGAACTTAATTTACTGCTATCGATGATCACTCCGTTAGGTTGGTTAGAGCGTGTGCCGAGCTACAAAGATCAACAGGCAAAATTGAGTGAACGTGATCTCTCGACGCATGGTTTTCTGGGTTACCCTGTATTACAAGCGGCTGATATTTTGTTGTACCACGCTTCGCAAGTTCCGGTTGGGGAAGATCAGGTGCCTCACATTGAGCTTACTCGTGAGATTGCACGTCGCTTTAATTACCTTTATGGACGTGAAGAAGGGTTTGAAGAAAAAGCCGAAGAAGCGATTAAAAAACTTGGTAAAAAAGGTGCCAAATTGTACCGCGACTTACGCAATGGCTATACCGAACGCGGGGATCACGAAGCGTTAGAAAAAGCTCATGCATTATTGGCCCGTAATCAAAACCTTACTAACGCTGAAAATGAGCGTTTGTTTGGTTTCCTTGAGGGTGGTGGACGATCTATTTTAACCGAGCCCGAAGCGATACTTACGGGAGCGTCAAAGCTACCCGGTTTAGATGGCGAAAAAATGTCTAAATCGTACCGCAATACGATCGCCTTGCGCGATGATCCTGCGCGTATAGAAAAAGAAGTTCGAGCCATGCCCACCGATCCGGCTCGTGTGCGTCGCAACGACCCTGGCGACCC
>JAESTB010000437.1 GCA_016763815.1 Arenicella sp. | reverse complement strand
GGCAAGTCTAGGTGCCCTCGGGGTATTTTCAACCAAAAGTGGAGACATTGCAGACATTTTTATTCGTTCGTCGAGTTATGCTGAGGTCTCTAGATACTAAAAAGCCCCTGCAAACATAGCTTACAGGGGCTTTTCATTCTACTTAACTAAGTAGAGACTTAGAACTTATAGCGAGCGTTCAACAAGAAGGTTCTGCCAAAACGTTGAAAATCTTGAACATTTCCGCTGCCATCAACCGTGATGTACGGCTCGTCAGACAAGTTTTGAGCTTGGAAACTAACCGCTAAACCATCTAAACTTTCGAAACCGGCTTCACCAAAGTCATAACTTACTTGGGCATCCCAGAGGGTTGCGCCGACAACGGTAGTGAAACTTCGAGTAAACGATGTGCCAAAACGCTCGCCTAAGAAATCGTCACGATCACGAACGCTTACCCGTGCTTGAAAGCCGGATTTTTCATAGAAAACAGTTGCGTTAACAATTTGTTCCGACAAACCCGGAACTACGATCGGGCTATTATCTGAGGCTGAATCTAAGCTACTGTCCAAGAACGAGCCACTAACACTGATACCGAAACCCTCTAACATCGGTGAGATTAGCCGGCCGGGCAGCACCCCGGTTAGTTCAAAGCCGTCAATACTACCGGTAGTAGTGTCAGTCCACGCGGTTAAGAAACCTTGCGTCGAGTTAACCGTACCGGTGAAGCCTGGCGCTTGAACGCCGGCAAAATCACGTGGTGTTTTAACTTCTTCTTGCCAAGTGCGTAGATCTTTATAGAAATAGGCCGCTGATACGTAACCGTCATCACTGAAATAATACTCATAGCTAAAATCGATCTGATCAGCCTCATTCGGGCGAAGTTCTGGGTTACCACCGGTTGCACCAAAGGGAGCCACACCCACGGCATTTGCGACCGCGTCAAAGGTAAAGCCAAAGCCAGCGTTCATTCGGTCCATGCGCGAACGTGACAATGTTCGAGCTAAACCAAAACGTAGCTTCTGGTTGTCAGTCAAGCCAATAGATAAGTTCAAACTTGGCAATACATCGCTAAATTTAGCACCACCGGTAACTCGTTGAGCGTTAACAAAACCGTCGACATTAGTGACTGCATTGCCGATTGAGCTTTGATCGGTATCAACGTATTGAACACCAATATTACCAGTAACTAATTTGCCGCCCAGTTCCGTTTCGAAATCGCCTTTTACAAATACAGTGGTTACTTTTTCGGTAACGCTCCAGCTGTTAATGGCACGATTGTTACTGGTTAGATTTTCGTCGGTTAGTATGTAAGCACCAGAATTCAAAAGTCCAAAAGAGTCATATGACTGAATGCTACCTAAGCCTAAGAATTCAAGCGACGTGTCTGCTACGCGAAACTCTTCGGGCACACCAATGCGGTCAGGGAATTCCTTCAGTGTTAAGAAGAAACCATTGTCTTGCTTAGACTTGGTTCGATCAGCGTAATTAACGCCAGCCGACACGCTATTAAAAAAACCTTGGTCAAAATTCTTACTCACTACTGCCTTGAAGGCACTTAGTTCATCGTCAATTTCAGGAATATTAATGAAGCCATCTTGCCCATTTGACGCAACAGTTGAACCGTTACCCCAACTTAGTGGGCCGCCTAATTGAATTAGGTTTGGATCAGCGTAATTCAAATTCGAGTCAAAATTGACACCAAATTGGTCGCCATTCTGAGAGAAACCAATATCATCCGACGCACCTACGCCAGTGCCGCGTCCAGTACCCGAGTAGCTTTCTAAGCTGTTTACCGTACGATCTGCTTTTGATGAACTGGCGTCTAACTCTAGAGTCACAGTATCATTGATTGCGTATTGTAGGTTTAATCCAAAGTTGGTTAACTTAGCATCACGTTGTTCAAAGTCATTACGAATAACGCCTTGTACATTATTAAAGGTACCACTGGTGACAAAGCCATCAGCCGCTGTAGCTACATCAGTAGAAACACCAAAGCCGCCGCCAAAGGCGCCCGGAATTTCAATGCCTCGTAGAATTTTTTCATCAAGAAAATCGATGTGCAATGCGTCAACGGTCAGGCGTAGACGATCGTTCGGTGCGTATTCCACTACCGCCATAACCGTGTCACGTTGCAAGTTCGACGAACGAACAAACGGCTTAGCACCACCTAAAACACTGTTGCCTTGATCGTCACCTGCATAACCCCATGCATTCCAACGCTCTTCTTGATTCGGCGATTCCATCGTCGCGATTGCTAGTGCAACACCTAAGGTATTGTCGGCAAATTTATCCACGAACGAGAGTGTGCCACGATAGCCAGTGTCTTCGCCATCGGCATTCAATTTGCTTAAATCGTTTTGCTCAACCGAAACATTCAATTGTAGGACACGCTCGTCAATGTCTAACGGGCGAACCGTCTGTAGGTCGATAGTGCCGGCGATCCCTTGATTGACAATCGAGGCATTCGGCGTTTTATAAACCGTGACACCCGACATGATTTCTGATGGGTAGACGTCGAACTGAACACCACGGTTGTCATCGATGGATACTTGCTCTCGGCCATTGAAGGTCGTAGTTGAGAAGTCTTCGTTGAAACCGCGGACTGAAATTGAGCTAGCACGACCGTCTAGGCGCTGTGCCGCCAAGCCCGGCAAACGAGCAATAGAGTCGGCGATGCTTGAATCGGGTAATTTACCAATATCTTCGGCCGAGATAGACTCGACTACCGATGACGAATAGCGTTTTGCATCAATTGAGTCGATGATCGACTTACGGTAACCCGTGGCCGTTACCACTACCTCTTCTAATACAGTACCTTCGACTTGCGCATAAGCCGGCGCTGCTGAGCTTGCGATAGCCGCTGCGACGCAAGTGGAAAGGGCGGTTCTTCTAAAAGCGATGGTGTTTTCTGATAGAGGCCTTACGACGCGCTTCTGTGTGGCGCGATTAAATTTTGACTGTCTCATACTTCTCCTCGTATTTGATTAGGTATTCTTGTCAAGTACATGGTATTTGAAGCCCTATTGGCTGGATATAAGTTGCATACGTATTCAAAAGCACTGCATTCTGATTACATACGTATTCATTCATAGTTAACATAACGTTAAGACTTAACTGGACGCAGAGAGTTCGCTTTAGTACGCTGGCGTAACGGCGCATGGAACAAGGCTAGCAACTTTAGAAATGGCTTAATTGCTCATGGTGAGACTTAAAATTCAAAGCGCAACTGCGATTGAACTCGATCACCTCAGCCATGTTAAACCTTTGCGAACGACTATCATCACGTATTAACCTATCAGTGCTTGGAAAAACACCATAACCAGACAACAGGCAATGCCATGAGATTACTGGGTAATGGCGCCCTATTCCTTGGCGTTCAATTTCAAGTGAAATATCTTCACCAGCGTGCCAAACACTAAGCAACGATTGCAGCGACGGCGATAGATTAGTGTTTTCAGCACAGTCACGCCAGTAGTGATGACCCTCGCTTAAGCCACCAGCCCTAGAATTAACCTTGTAGTGACAGACTATGTAATCGCGAATACCCTCAAATTTTGAGCTGATTGACTGATTAAATTCGGTTTTATCAAGATCGGAGAGCTTGCCAGCATTAAACAGGCTGATAAATCCTTGAATAGTGTCTTGGGCGAGGTGCAGCGCAGTTGCTTCAAGCGGCTCGATAAAGCCCTGCGATAGGCCAACCGCCAGACAATTGCCAGACCAATGCTGCTGTCGCTGACCAACCCTCATCTTTAAATGCCGTGCTTGCAACTCAGAATCTAGCAGCCCGAGACTAGCCCTCAGCTCGGTTTCGGCCGCATCTGAATCGATATGACCGCGACTATAGACGTAGCCATTGCCAGTGCGATTGGCGAGCGGAATACTCCAAGCCCAGCCCGCACTCATCGCAACTGCGGTAGTTTGTGATGCGACCGGCTTACTAACGTCGGTCGGCATCACCACCGCCGAATCATTGAATAGGTTTTCAGCAAAACTGTTAAACGGCACCTTCAATGCTTTACCAATTAACACGCCAGAAAAGCCTGAACAATCGACAAAAAAATCAGCTTGGTGCCGCTGCCCATCGTTACTCTTTAGACTTTGGATGTCGCCAGTCGGGCTAACTATCACGTCATCAATGGTCGCTTGAATGTGCCCTACGCCCAATTTAATCGCGTTTGCTTTGAGCACTTCTCCGACAAGGTAAGCATCGAAGTGATATCCATAACTCACTGCAAACGGAAAATTTCGATCAGGCTTTGGTCCACGTTTTGAGGCCGCTAAATACGCTGGCAAGAAAAATTTATTAGGCTGCACCTCAACGTCAATGTTGTGTCGGCGAAGGTAACTATTGTAAACAAATGCTTGTGCAGTATCACGATCGGTCTTGGCTGGAAACGGATGAAAATATTCTTCAAAGCCCTTTTTTCCAGACCAGCCTTTAAAGCTTATTCCGTTCTTATACGTTGCGTTGCATTTCGGCATCCAATCTGATTCGGCAATCTCTAAGTGATCAAATAGCGCCTTAAGTTGGGGGGTTGATCCCTCACCCACCCCGACGATGCCGATCTCTGGCGATTCAACAACACTGATCTCGATGCGCCGACCATTGACCACAGTGTTAGCGCAGTTCTTGGCGAATAAATTTGCCGCCATCCAACCAGCTGTACCGCCGCCAAGAATGAGTATTTTATAGTTACTAGCCATACCAACTCCAGTTTTTACCACCTCGTTATCCAGTAGAACCGACATATTCTAGTTTATTTCGAATACTTGCGCCGACTTTGCCGGTAACGATAATGGTTTCGACGTCGATGCCGATTCCTTAGTAATCACATTTTGCATAGTTTGCTTATTCTTGATCCGCTCGGCAAAGCGTGACAAGTCGAGGCTCACGGCCGACTGATTATTATTCATAACTACCATTACGACGCTATCGCCTACGCCCCCAACGCCGTCTAAATATCGGAAAAAAGTATAGACGCCATCTTTGGGTAAGTAGTGCATTAGTTTCCCATGATGGACCGCAGGGGTGGCCTTGCGCCAATTTAATAGCGCTCGCAGGTAAGACTGCATTTCTATTGCCTCAACCGACAGACCCTCGCCAGTCTTGGCGTTGGTCTTATCACCACTCCAGCCGCCAGGAAAATCTGATCGAATAATGCCGTGGTCTTCTGACCCGGTGTTGCTCATCAAAATTTCGGTGCCGTAGAACAACTGAGGAATACCCCGGATCGTCATTAAAAATGTGAGTGCCATTTTGGTTAGCGCCGCGTCATCATTGAGCTGCGTGTGCAAACGGCTCATATCATGATTGTCTCCAATCACCACTAAGTTATTAGCATCAGGGTATTGAAAATCATTGGCGAGTAGCGTGTGCAAGCGCCGCAAACCGTTACGGTCTTGCCCCTGCTTAGGCTCAGTGAGCGCAAGGACTAAGGCCTGTTGTAGCGGAAAATCCATTAAGCTCGGCACTCCACCGTCATAACCGTCTTGGTTCAACTTACCACTTTGCCAGTATGAAACTACCGCAGGGTTGGTCGTCCACTCCTCGCCGACAATATTAAGGTTTGGGTATTCAGCCAAAATACGAGCATTAAATTCAGCAGTGAAATTTTTATCGGCATAGGGCAAGGTATCAACCCGCAAGCCTACTAAACCGGCAAACTCTATCCACCAGATATTATTTTGTATTAGGTAATTAGCTAAATATGGATTGCGCTGGTTTAGATCTGGCATGGTCGGTACAAACCAACCGTCATTAAACTCAACTCGGTCTCGTTCAGAACTGTACGGATCTTGAATAGCCTCATGACTATGCGATGTTTGGCTAAACTTTGCATCATTATTGATCCAATCAGAGCTTGGCAAATCGTCCATCCACCAATGATTGACACCAATATGGTTCGGAATTGTATCCATAATTAAACCAATTCCAAGACCCTGTGCTTGCTGTGAGAACTCAATCAATGCTTGGTTACCACCGTAACGTGCATCGATCTGATAAAGATCACTAATCGAATAACCGTGATATGAGTATTGTGGCTCATTATTTTGCTGTATTGGATTCAACCAAACTTTGGTAATTCCTAGTTCTGCCAAGTACTCAAGACTATCTGACAGCCCAGCTAAATCGCCGCCATGCCGGCCGCCCGATTTGCTGCGATCGCTCAATTCCATCAGGCCATCGACGTCATCGTTTGACGCATCACCATTGGCGAAGCGGTCAGGAGTGACTAGATAAATAACATCTTTAGACGAGAAACCTGGGCGCTGACGTGAGCCTGCCACCCTTGATTTGATCTGGTAGGGGTAGACCTTTGACTCACCGCTCTGACTTAAAAAGGTTAACTCTATCGAGCCGGCCTTAAGTTGATTGGATATCTCTAGATCGACAAAGACATAATGGGGATTTTCCGCAACGGTTACTTTTTTCACCGTCACTAACGGCGTCGATGACTCAACTTGAATACCCTCCAAGCCTTGACCATGAACCATCAATTGCAAATTAGCTTGCGCCATATCCGACCACCAAAATGGCGGCTCGACTCTGTCCACCGACAGGCTGGCATGCGCCGTAGGTAAGATGATTAAGCTTAGTGAAATAGTGAGTAGAAAAACCAACGCCTTGAAGTGCTTCAACATAATAAAAAATCTAACCTTAGTAGTGGGCATTAAATTACTTTAATCGATACCATCAACGGTCTAGCAACGCATAAAAACTGTTCGACTAAGCTAGTCACAAGCCGTGTCACTAATCGTATTTCAAGCCCGATCGGCGACGTTAGCAACTACATACGTATTCATACCACTAGCGTACCTCTGCATACGTATTCATAGCCAGAGTGACTGCAAATTTTCATCGACTCACTTTAAGATTGTCTGGCAACCGTGATAGAAGTTCCGCCCAAATGGCGATAACGCATTGATTTAAAATGCATAGCAACGATTCTAAGCAAAAACTATTAGTATGTCGTGAGGCACACTAAGGTAGCCAAGTTTCGCGCCATTTGGTCATATCAACGATCTAATAATAAGTAGTGAATCAGAAGTGACTCAAGCGACAAATTTAAAACTCAAGCCAGTACAAGCCAACGGCGAACACGACTCAGACCACTCGCTAGATTGGTGGCGTGGTGCGGTGATTTACCAAGTTTACCCTCGTAGTTTCTGCGATACCAACGAGGATGGTATCGGTGACTTACAAGGGGTGATCAGTAAGCTCGACTACATCAGTGATTTAGGGGTCGATGCGCTCTGGGTTTCGCCGTTTTTCAAATCGCCTATGAACGACTTTGGCTATGATATCAGCGACTACCGAGACGTCGACCCTATATTTGGAACACTAAGCGACTTCGACGAATTAGTCGCTCAGGCAAAGATACGTGGCATCAAGATAATGATCGACCAAGTATTAAGCCACACCTCTGACCAGCACCAATGGTTTAAAACAAGCCGGGAATCAAAGACCAATGACAAATCTGATTGGTATGTTTGGGCCGATGCAAAAGCAGATGGTTCAGCGCCGAATAATTGGATAGCGATCTTTGGTGGTAGCGCCTGGCAGTGGGACGAGATACGTGGCCAATACTATCTACATAACTTTTTATCATCTCAGCCTGATCTAAATTTTCATTGCGATGAGCTTCGCGCACAAATTCTTGAAGAAATAGAATTTTGGTTGAAACGGGGTGTTGATGGTTTTCGACTTGATGCAATTAACTTTTGTTATCACGACAAGTCGCTACGCGATAACCCATTCAAACCACTTGAAGAACGCACAGGCAGAGGCTTCTCTCCCGACAACCCGTACGCCGCTCAATATCATTATTTTGATAATACTCAAGATGAAAATTTGAGCTTTCTCGAAGAAGTACGCAGCTTATTAGACAACTACCCTGGAACCGTCGCGCTCGGTGAAATCAATTCAGAGGATTCGCTAAAGACATTATCTGAATACACTCAAGGCGACCGACGACTGCATATGGGCTACAACTTTGAGTTGTTGGCGGACGAGTTCTCGCCTGAGCATATTCGTAATACTGTCAACTCACTGGAGTCCGTTATCGGTGAAGGTTGGCCTTGTTGGGCGGTAAGTAATCACGACGTAATTCGAGTCGTCAGTCGATGGGGCGATGGCGTGCACAATACGCAATTCGCCAAGATGACGTTAGCGCTTGCCGCTTCGCTGCGTGGCACCCTATGTGTGTATCAAGGCGAAGAGCTTGGTTTCACCGAAGCCAATATTCAACAACACCAGCTACAAGACCCTTTTGGCATTGAGTTCTGGCCGGAGTTTAAGGGTCGTGATGGTTGCCGTACGCCAATAGCGTGGAACGATGACCAACCGCATGCCGGTTTTTCAAATCGTAATAGCTGGTTGCCAGTGGCCGACGAACATCGTCGTCATAATGTCGCTGCGCAGGTTGAAGATAATGCTTCGGTGCTAAATTTTTATAAACAGTTCTTACGCTGGCGCGCTACTCAACGTGTGCTTATCGAAGGCGCGATTAAATTTCTCGATTCACCAGAGCAAGTTTTGATCATCCATCGAAGTCATAATGGCGAACACATAACGGCCTGCTTTAACCTCAGTGCAGAGCCCATTACATTTGCCGCTCCGGTGATTAACAAGCAAACGCCTCTACAGGGCTTAGGCGTAACATTAGATACCACGATCGAAGGTCTTAGTGTCAGCTTAGAACCATACGGGTTCGCTTACTTTTCATAGCGACCGACTACTCTTGATAAGCAATAACCACCTTGCACTTGACCAGCTCTCTATCACTCTCCTTCTAGCTGGG
>JAESTB010000436.1 GCA_016763815.1 Arenicella sp. | reverse complement strand
TGATAGTGATCTTAGCGATGCAAGCGAAATCACCCCTGAGCTAACACCACTCCCTCAGCTTCAAATTCTAGTCGCTGAAGATAACCCTGTTAACCAAAAAGTGATTACCGCTCAGCTCGGGAAACTGGGTCAGCGAGCCGATGTGGTCAACAATGGCGCTGAGGCTATTGAGGCTCTAAGAGACAAAGAGTACGACGTGGTTATTCTTGATATTTTGATGCCGGTAATGGACGGCGAAGAGACCATTGAAACTATCCGAGCGTCGAAACCGAGCATTGCCCAGCACTACTGCATCGCGCTGACCGCGTCGACCTATGAAAAGCAGCGTGAGCGTTTATTGGGCCTTGGGTTCGATGCGTTTCTGAGCAAACCTCTGAGCCTTGCTGAGCTGTTTAATGCTCTCAATGATGTGCCGCGAGGCTTATGGGTGACAATGAGCACAGATGGGTCACAAGGCTTTACAAATCATTCTCAAGTCGATGACGTTGCATTGCAAAGCTCGTTTGACTACCGTTATTTGAAAACCCAATTTGGTGACGCTCATAAAAGTATTTTTAGGCAAATAGCGCCAACCTTTCTAGAATATGCCTACGCAGATTTGGCGCGTCTAAAGGAGGCCGTTGCGAGCGACAACGCTGACCATATTGAAAAAATCAGTCACTCAATGAAAGGAGCCGCTAGCAGTATCGGCTTAAGCGAGTTGGCTAATGTATTGTTGAAAATTGAGAGTTCGCCGAACAGCTCATCAACACATCAATGGTTGCAAGAGGCCGATAACATGATGCAACACATTAAACCGTTGGTTGAGCGTGAACTCAATTAATAACCCTAAGACAACGTGATGCTATCGCGCCTTCGGCAATTTATTTCCCGCTCTGAAAATGAGTTTCTCAAAAACCTAGGTTGGCTTGGTGTCAGTGAGCTCTTTGTTCGTATAACTCGATTAGTGACAGCCATCGTTTTGGCACGAGTAATGGACCCGGTAATATTCGGGGTAGCGGCACTCGTACTCACTATCAATGAGCTAATACGGGTTTTTAACCGCAATGGTATTGGCGCTAAAATTATTCAATGCAGCGAAACCGATCTAGACGAGATTTGCAATACCGCATACCGGCTCAACATTATTTTTTGTATTAGCTTGTTTTGTTTGCAATGTCTAGCCGCTTACCCCCTTGCTCAGTTTTACGATACGCCTGAGTTAGTGCCGATGTTACAGGTGCTTTCCATTACTTATCTTTTAATGCCGTTAGGGTTGGTGCAGGCATCGTTAGTTCAACGAGAGCAAGGCTTGAAAACAACCGCTCTTATCGACGGCGGGCAAGTAGGTTTAGACAACGTGTTGACTACCGTACTTGCGATCGCGGGTCTGGGTGCATGGGCGATAGTGCTGCCGAAATTTCTAACCTCTCCTGTATGGGTATTGGGCTACCGAAATGCCCACGCTTGGAGACCTACTAAACCCTTTTTTCGTTTCAATCTGTGGCGAGATGTTTTGCGGTTTGGCCGCTATTATTTAAGCATCGAGTTACTTAAAACGGCACGGCTCAACCTCGACAACATGATTATCGCTCGATTTTTGGGCATGGAAGCGCTTGGGCTGTATTACTTTGCTCGCAATGCCGGGCTAGGTTTTAGCCTTACGCTGATCAATGCGATCAATTCCGCTTTGTATCCGAACCTATGTGAAGTAAAGGATGATGCACTTAAGTTAAAGCAGCGTTTTACCCGTAATTTAAAGCAAATTGGCTTAATTGCCGTGCCACTAATTTCGTTGCAAGCGGGTTTGGCGTTTCTTTATGTGCCGATTGTATTTGGCGAGCAGTGGGTTAGTGCCATACCGGTAATGACCATGCTTTGTCTCTCGGCGCTACCGAGGCCACTCGCCGAGAGCGCCTCAGCCCTGGCGCTGGCGGCTGGGCGTATAGACCTTGACCTTAAGTGGAACCTAATTTTCACATTGGTTTTTGTGATCGCGGTTGGTAGCTCGGTCATGGTTAGTTTAGAGGCAGTTGCCGGGACGGTACTGGCTATCTACCTTGTTAGCCACCCAATTTATTTAGCCGTAGCTTGGCGCGCGGTGTTTAACAAACCGACATAATCACATTGAGATCAGCATTTATGCCAATCAAAACCAACAAACCTAGCTTAAATACGCATGACCTAGTGCCGCAGGCCAGGTTACCACTAGTGAGTGTGGTGATCCCCGTGTACAACGTGGAGCAATACATTGAAGAGGCCCTAGACTCCGTTCTAAGCCAAAGTTACCAGAATATAGAGGTTCTCATTGTTGACGATGGTAGCCCAGATGACTCGATATCTACTATCAAAAAAAATTACAGTGACTCGCGAATCAGGATTATTGAGCAAGCTAATAGAGGCTTGGCCGGCGCTAGAAATACAGGCATTCGCAGCGCCAATGGTGGATACGTAGCATTCTTAGATTCGGATGATTTCTGGGAGAAAAATAAATTAGATCAACATATTCAGTTGATGCTAAACCACGACAATTGTGGTGTTAGCTTTTGCTCATCGTCTTTTGTTGATGAGAACAGTCAGTTTTTGGGTCGTCTGCAAGCGCCGAAAAAGAAAGCCAATTACCAAGCGAAAGATATTTTTTGTCGCAACCCCATAGGCAATGGGTCGGTACCGGTTATCCGTTTAGAAATTTTACAGCAAATTGGTTTTGAGACTAGCGATAAGAATCAAGATGGACTTCCGTACACACAGTACTTTGATGAGAGCTTACAGCAATCAGAAGACGTTGACTGTTGGACACGAATTGCAATACTTACCGGAACAGATTTTTATTATATCGATCAGCCGCTAACGAATTATCGCCTAAATAGTGGTGGTCTATCGGCCAATGTCGAAAAACAATTTGAAACATGGATGCATCTACTTAACAAGCTAGAGCAATATGCGCCTGATTTTGCAGCACAATACGGGGCAGTCGCGAAGGCGTTTCAATATAGGTATCTTGCGCGAAGAAGCATATTTCAAGGTCAGGCGGGCAACGCCGTAAAGTTTATGTGGTTAGCGTTTAAAACCAAACCAATGGCCTTGTTGAGCGAGTTTAGTAAAACGCTTGAAACCACGGCTGCCGGTTTGCTGCTGATGTGTCTGTCGTCGGAAAATCAAAGAAAACTAGTCGAGCGTTTTTTCTAGACTCGCTTAGGCCTATTTTCTAAACCAGGTTAGGCCTATTTTCTAAACCAGCTTAGGCCTATTCCCCACACCCAGTTACACCTATTGACGTTATACGCTGCGTTGTTAAGGCGCTGCAAATTAGTGACTCGAACGCGCAACAGCCGATGCCTTTATGTCTCATGGGCAATGCCATCGAAGCGCCAATAAGTTAACTAGATTCAGGGGCATTAAACGGTAGCTTATCGCATAC
>JAESTB010000435.1 GCA_016763815.1 Arenicella sp. | reverse complement strand
GCAGCTGTGCACGGGCTACAAGCTCTGCTGCCAAAAAACCACAAATACACGGTCCAAATACAACACACGCGACAAGGTTCAGCGTTTTAATCGCTTCTTCCGTTTCTCGTAAAGCACCCTCGAATGTCAGTGCTGAGGAGTTAGAAATTCTGGAAAAACCGAACGATGGCAGCTCAAGAACTACGACTCTATAATTAGGCTGAAAACAAGCAATCAGCTCGTCATAAGCCTCTACCGTCACAGGAGGGTCGCAAAGAAAGATTAAGGCTTGATCTCTACCGCCAGTATCTCTAATTCGTATCGAGCCATATGACGTTTCGATTACCCGCAACTGTTCGTGAGCTGGCGCTTCTAGCGGGATTCTCCAAAGTAATTGATCTAACTTAGCAGCGATCATTGTGTGCTCCTCTCGTTCCAAGGTAGTAACTCTATGTTTTCTCGATTTACTTTCATGCGAAAATCTTAGCATTCAAATAATTGTAATTATACAATCAATAATGAAAAGCATCTTTTTGAAAACAAAACGCTATGAATTGGAATAACCTAAAATACTTTATTGCAACCGCAGAAGCAGGGTCTATGACACAGGCTGCCCGTCGGCTGGGTGTTTCAGCAGCAACTATCGGCCGACATATAGACAAACTACAAGATGAGCTCGGTGTTTCACTAATGCGTCGAGGTAGAAACGGTGTTTCATTAAGTGAAGCCGGAGTTCTGTTAGCCAAATCTGCTAACAGTATCGCATCACAACTTTATGACTTGGAGCGTCAGGCATCGGTGCTCAGCCATGGATCACAAATGTCGCCCATTCGGATATCTGCCACTGAACCAATAATTTCAGAAATGCTTGCACCGAACCTTCCAAGTTTATTTTCCGAAAACCCACATCTAAGAATTGAGTTCTTATCATCGACAAACGTGGCGAACCTTGATCATCAAGAGGCCGACCTAGCTATTCGTCTATTCAAACCAGAAGGAGATACATTAATTGCAAAACGACTCCCCGATATTCAAATGGCCTGCTTTACGTCAAACGCGTATATTAATAATAGAGATATTGAAGCAATAGAGTTAGTACAGGAAAAACTATTAGTGTTCTCAGAGGTTTATGGAAAAATAGCTGAAGTAAAATGGGTCAACGAACAATCACTAAACAACTCGGTTGCGCTATGCTCGAGCAGCTCAAGAGCCCTGCTCGAGGCTGCTAAAAATGGTTTGGGTATAGCCATAGTAGCTAGATTTCTAGGTGAACGGCATGGTCTGATTGAAGTTCCGGCTAAGAGAATACCAAACCGACAAGCATGGTTAATCTCTCATAGAGAAACGAAAGCCCAGGCAGATATTCGTTTGGTAAAACGCTGGATAGTATCAACCTTTAAGGCAACCTTAGCCTAATGCCTTTATCACAGGGGTTTTTTAAACGTCGGCATATTGCCTAAGGCGGTCACTCACAATTCAAGACCCGGTACTGTTACTCTATTGGGTCGAGCGATTGTTTATCAATGTGGGCAATCTTTTGGGGATTGTAGAATAAATGAGGGGTTTAGAATGTTTGGTATATTTGGCTCAGATGTAATTAGCAAAGTTAATAAGGAGATAATTGATCCATTTAATGCAGGTGGCAATGCAAAGTATCCACCAGAAGGTAGGTTTTCACAATTTAAGAATCAAGTACTTAGTGATGTAGGAATGGTGGAGTACGTACAAACTGCGATAAAGCGTGGTGATTCAGCGGGGGCATTAGGGGTTTATGTTGGAGCGTCAGATACGGTTCATGAATCCGATATAAAAAATTTAGCTCTTTCTTTATTGTGGGATCGTGCCTTTGAAATAGCAGCTGCCGGCAACCCAGATAATGCGACTAAAAGTGTTTTGTGCCGATTAGCAAAGCGTTGCCCTCGGGAAGAAAAAATATCTTTGTTTACTCATATGGATACTAGTGCGGTATTTACAAGCTGTATTGCGAATTGTAGAACAGCGCATTATGCATATGAGTTCTTTTCAAATATCTTTCAAGGTATAGAAACTCAAAAAGCTATTGCCTTAGTTAAGCACTCTCAGGCTTGGATATCGAAACTTTCGGATGCTAATTTTAGATTAAGTATCACGGAGTATGAACCTAGGTTGATTGGAGCATTTAATTAATTTCAAATTGAGTTTGAGGGTCGACTAAGCGATTACCTCTAAAACTAAATAAAGTCAGTGCTAACGTGCTGACTTAGGCTTCACTTGGCTTGCCATTTGGGAGGTATCCATATATGTCCGCGCTAACATTTGACCACCAGTGACATAGAAAATAGCTTTTACTTTATTCTTCGACAAGCTATCTAAAATAGACGCATTCCATTTCGACGCTCGTGGTTCACGCGTTGGATCAAGTCCATCATCAAATGAAAAAGCGACACTCTGAACAACAGACTCTAATGACAATATCGAGAGAAAAAGACACAATAATATAGATAGCTTCATAGCTTAACTTTGATCACTCGATTAAATAATATAAAGCTACTTTATCACCATATTCGCCGATCCAATATGAGTTTATCGAGAGTTTTCTGTTTAGCTAGAACGACCGCTGTGGGCACATGCAACAGCCTGAACGATTATTCAATTTGTCTCAAAATTGCCCTTAACCGACATTTAACGAGACTGTAGAAAAAGGTAGGAGTCAAAAACTGGAAAATTTTCACGGTTCAAAATACGCCTCTCTGGCTAATACTGTAAGAGTTCAGGTCATAAACAGACCTCTTATTCAATTGAACGGGCAACCTAATCAATGACTTTCTAGACATTTGATTTTTTCCACAGTCTCAACGCCTCCGAGCACACGAAATCTGCTCTTGTTAGTTCTTTTTTCATTCGCGAGTTTTAATCAGGTGAGCTTTTCTTTCGTCCGTATATTTCCACCATGGTTTTGGTTCTCCACCGTCCATAAACTTGGTAATAGAAATAAATACGTCAATTACGCATGGGTCATGCCGAACACCCGTTTTTTCACATAAGGATGCGTGCATTTCATAGGGGCACAAACCAATAAGATCTTCAGCCTTATTGATTCCTAAAACAGTTAAATCTTCTTCTCCAGCCTTACCAATATTCGGTAAGTCAGTAAGGGTCTTCATTTTATCACGTAAAACTTTTGATGGATTCATAGAACTAACGCCCCGCGAATGGGCTGGAAAAAGCGCAGCTTTTGACAGTCCAAACATTGCGCGACTTATTAACTACTTGCAGGTTGATGAAATTCGATAACATTATTATCAGGATCTCTTATAAAGAAGAATTTAGCGCCTTTAAACTCAACTTCTTCCGTTACATTAATACCTAAATTCACAACTTGTTTTAACACTGACTCTGCATC
>JAESTB010000434.1 GCA_016763815.1 Arenicella sp. | reverse complement strand
TAGAACTCATTCTCCTTGTCCATGTTGTTAAGGAGTTCCCTGACCGCCATGTTGTCTTTATGAGTGATAGCGCCGGACCCGCCTCTTTCCCGCTTTAAACTCAGGTACGATTCGTGAAAGCGGGATAGATCGTCAACATCAAAAACACTTTTCGCAAGAATCTCCGCGAAAGGATATTTATCTGTATCGTAAGATGCGAACTTAAAAACAGGCTTATACGATCGCTCCTGCAAGCTCTCTGAATTGTCTTGATCCATACCTGATGGCGTTAGAACTGTGCCAAGCAAGCCGAGAGACGCAGGTGCTGCCACTTTGACTGTACAGCCACCAATTACGTTTCTTGGCTAAGGTGTATCTATGTGTGGTGTGTCGATGTCCACGTCAATATCGATATCAATGTCGACAAAAACAATGTCGATGTCTATATCAATGTCGATGTCTACGTCTACCGCAGGCACATCTGTATGGTCTTCAATATCAGGAAAAGGATTCTTGACTTGCGGCGCATTCGGTAAATCAGTATCGAATGCCATCGTTTCAAGATTTTCAGTTTCGCTTACTTCACGCTCAAATAACTCCAAATTCATCATTTTTCTCCTTCGATGTAAGACACATAACATAGCAACCACCACCACTAGGACTTGCGTTCATTAACCCATAGATTTAAATGGCAAATTGTTCTATAAGAGATACTAGTCTATTTATGACAAAAACGCCAAATAATTTGTCGTTTGTCAATTAAAATCCCCAAAAACCGCCTAGGTTCGAGAAATTAGCTCTAGGAGCAAGGTTTTTATTACTCACACAGCTTTAGCAGAAAGCGATTCAATACACGGCTGGTGAAGCGGGACCGCTGCCATCGTGACCACAGAAAATGACAACCCGGGTTAAGACCTTCTGTACCAATTTTTCCGAGTGTTTCCCAAACGTTCTGAGGAACTCCAATATCACCGGTGGGTGCCAATGACCCTGACGATACGCCCTCCGGTAGCTCATATACTCCCAGGAAATTTGGATGTTCGGGCTTATCAGAAGAATTCCATAGTGAACCGACAAACTTTGGCAGTTGCGCGGCAGGGTCAATAAAGAACTTCAAGAAGCCATTTCCTCCCTGGCCCTCTTCGGCTTCCCATTGAACAATACTACTAGCATACCGGCTTTCTTCTATGGTGTGCTTACCAAAGAGCACCTTGCCCGAGTCGTAAACAAACTCGCCGCATGGTGACCATTGGCTATCAGTCCACAAATAGGTCCGGTATTTTCCTCTAAATGGAGAATTATCATCAGCTACGCTAGCACCGTCCAGATTTGCTCCTTCACTCCAATAACCCGAAAAGCTGCCAGTCAGAATATTTCCGCCGGGCTCACTTTTACTCTGAGAAAATGAAATTTGGTTGTCGCCCCAACGAAAGATTCCATTGGAAAATTCTACAGGGTCAACTCGCTTACCGTCCACTTTTAGGTAAGACCCTATTGGTGTCTCACCAGGCTTAGGCGTGACTACCTCAATCTCCGGCCCCTCTTTCCAGTCGGCCCCATCAACTGTCACGCGCGTTGTATACCGCCCAGCCCAGACACTTGCTGGACTATACGTGAGGGCAACTTCATGAGCCTCAATATTGGGCTCGGTAGGCTCTTCAGCATCAGCAGCCCAGTAAGTCCCAGAGAGTGAGCGCACAAAATTTGCGTCGTCATCGATAGAAGGCATTTGAAATATGAGCTCCGCACTGTGTGGATTACCCTCTGAAGCCAGCCAAGTCAAAATTCCGTTTGAGAAAGCAAATTTTGAGATCGGTAATTGATTGGCATAAACCACACTCGCCGAGTTGTAATTTGGACTACCAATCACAGTGAGCACTAAACTCGAATCTGCGGTCGTGTACACACCGGTCCACGGCAGCAACATGCTGGCGTTGACCTTTTTGTTGGCATCCGGCAAGCGAGACAGTTCCGCCTCGTAGCCATTGCTGGTAATCCAACTATCAACGGCTGCGCCATCATCATTGCGCAACCACTCAACAAGCTGCGCGCGAAAACTTGCGGCTAAATCTGCAGTTTTGTGCAGGTCAATCACGAGCTTCTCGTTTGGTGAATGTGGAACCAGTGTGCCCTTGGCTGCTACCTGAGCGAGGTTCTCGTTACGCGTAGCCAAAAGGTATTTCTCCGTGGGAGACAAGCCTGGAAAGACTTCATCAGAAACCGCCTTGCCGGGCGTCTCGCGATATATACTCTGAAGAACGGGGTCCTGCCCCAGCGCCGTCAAAAATTCTGAAGCTCTAGTCTTCATTTGAAATTGATACTCTTTGGGAACACTAAAGTCACCAAATTGCGAGACGGCTGCAACCTCTCGAGTACCATACAGTGCCATTTTCCGTTGTGCAGGAGCGTCTGCCACCTGCTGCTTAGGCTTGACTAAGCCTAGGCGCACAGCCATATCCGCATCAGTGGGCGTTGCTATCATTGGCGCTACATAAAAAGTTGAGATAGCAGTGAAGGTCGCTCTGACTCTTGGTTCCAATAATTCTTTCATCTTGTGAACCGCCATGGTCGGCTCAAAAGTAGGGTGTCGCGCAGCGATATAATGAATCAGTTCGTGGTCCGGCCCATAATAATTCATCAGGTATTCAACCAGAATTGGAAACTTATCATTTATGAAGCCTTTCCTACGATAGCCAGTGTCTCCAATCAATCCGACTTGCCAGAGAACTAAATGAGTACCGATATCGATCGAACGCTTTCGCACCAAGAGATCCGTGGCTTCAAAAGTTTGCATACCAGGAAAAGCGGGATCCACTCCCAAATCAGCGCATAGACAATCGAGTGCGGAAATCCCTGGCATCATCACGGCATAGTGACCCTCGCGCCGTGCGATCTCAATGGAGCGATGCGTCGAAAATACAAAAATACCGGGATGCCCGTAAAACACCGTCACAACCTTCAGACCTTTTCGAACATAGTGAAGTATAGCCTCAGACATTTGCACATAGGTGTAGTAGCGGGGTTTACTGTCGTCATACAACACGTAAAGATCAAATGCATCAGGACGTAGAGTGTGTAACCAGACTTGGGTTGGCGGGTTTGAGACAGTATAAAATACCTTGTCCGCCATTCTTATAAACGGCTCGGAGCCCATCGGAAAACTAACACCCTGGATTCCCGAACCCAACACAAGTAACGAACCCTTCTTACCTTCCTCGTGCTGCTCACGAAGGTGGTGTTTGGATTCATCAATCTCTTCGGCAAGTTCTTCCCAACGCTGAGCATGTTCTTCTGAAGTGGGGTATTTATTCAAGATACTGACTCCTTCTTATTTGGTCTAAGATCTAATTTTGGATTGTGCATACACAGTCACACGCACTTATAAGACAATTGACCAATAGCGTAACTGCCGCCCCAGATCAAGTCAACTAGTGCCCAGTTTGATCTCTACATAGGTTTTTAAGTTCGTATTCATCAGCATGGTGCAACAAAAAAAACTAACAAGCGTGCGAGGCGCAAGGAAAATCACGAGGTGGTTTGAGTACTGAGGTATATGCGGTCGTTGATGGGTTAGGCAATCAGGTTCGCGTGCTTCTCACCGAAGGGCAAGCCTCAGAATATGGCTAGGCTGATGCGCTGATTAAGGGCTTTCAAACGAAATTTGTTATGGCCGATAAGGGCAATGTTTGGCTTAAAAAAGCCAAATTTCCATATCATTAAAAATGAAATGCCATGTTTCATGCATTAATGTGATTTCCGGCTAGGCCATGATGCTCCGTCGGGTAAATTATGAGGGCCAAAAACAAAATGTAACACTCTACGACTGCCAGATTTTAACTTCGATGATTTATGTAAGACCAATGGACTGATCGCTAGAGCATCGCCAGCTTTAACGCGACATACTATGGTTTCCGAGCTGTCGGAGTCTGTTTTATGCGACCCTTTGGCAACTTGTAAAGCACCATTATTTTCATCGTTGTCTTCGAAATGAATTCTAACCGCGACTAACGATTCCAAAACAGTTCGTGGTGGTTGCGCGTACAACTGCCCTTCTTTAACGTTCCACCCAGACCATTTATCAGATTCGATTTCTTCAGCTACAGGAATACTTAGATCCCTATGAAGCGTTACGTACCAGTTTTTATCTGCGTTTTTTGAAAAATAGTTGCATTGGATAACGTTCGAACTAGACCCTAATATCGAACTTATCTCACGGTGAACTTTTAATTCTTCAGCCAGGCTTATAGCCCAATCAAAATTCAGTAAGTTTCGTGTGCCGACAATATCTGAAATAGAGTCTTCACACGAATTGACTATCTTGCCAAGTTTATTATCGCTTAGAACGCTTGGGAGTATTACTACTCCATCTCTTTGGAAGTCGAAAGCATAATCACTCATCTATTTACTCTGATCGGGCCAAATCCACGCAGGCTCGTCTAACAGGCCTTGATCGACGATACACGATTGGCCAAGCTCTTTCTCTAGCCTTAATGAGGTACAGTTTTCATCGCTCTCGAGTGAGGCAATCAACCTGCTAGCGTGTGATACAACCCAGACTTGAGTGTTCTGCGATGCCCTAATAATTAACCGAGCCAACGCTGGCAATAAATCTGGATGAAGGCTTGTCTCGGGCTCATTAAGAACCATTAACGGAGGTGGGCGTGGTGTTAGGAGCGCGGCAACCCACAACAGATAGCGCAATGTCCCATCTGATAACTCAGAACCCGATAGAGGACGCAAAAGCCCTTCTTGATGAAGGTTAATAGCGAATCGACCATCATCTTGTACGGTAATGCTTAGTACTGCTCCAGGGAAGGCATCAGATATTGCGGCGTCGAGCGCGTCAACGTCGCCTATCTCAATAATCGTTTGCAATGCCGCGGCTAAATCTCGGCCATCATGGTGCAGCACTGGCGTTCGTGTCCCTAATTGCGGCAAACGCGCAGGCGCTTCAAAATCAGAACGAAAATGGTCGTAAAAACGCCAACCTCTAATCTCTTCACGCAGTGCCACTATTTCAGGTGCTCCCTCAGGGTCAGCAGGTTGACTGAAAATGCTCTCAAAGCTCTGGGCATGTTGGTCAATAACATCCCAAGAGCGCCCTTCCCGAGCCTTTATTACCGGGCCTGAACGATCTATCAACAAACTGGCAGGCCGGTAATAGTCTCCGGCCCATATACATTCTCGTTTTATTTCAGGGTCCAAAGAAAATGCAGATGGTTCCGCACCCGGTCCAGGTGGTGGCGGTAATCCGAGAGAGATTGAGTAACTAAAATCATCACCAGCAAACCCCAGCCGAAGACGCGTAACTTTCTGCTTCGGGCCACCTTGAACGGGTACGCTTCCATCACGCATTTTGCGAGAGATTGTTTCTGGTCCGGCCCAAAAGGTCGATTCTAAGCCTCCTTCCCTAGCGAGCGAATTTATCACGCCACCTTGGGCAGTTTCTGACAGTAACCTTAACGCCTTATAGAGGTTTGACTTCCCGCTGGCGTTTTCACCAGTGATAACGTTGAGCCTACCGAAAGGAACTTTAAGATCCAGTAAAGAGCGATAGTTGCCGATAGCAAGTGTTCTAATCATGAGTCCTCGAATACTCCAAAAGTTCCTAGCAGAAATGAGAGGCTGCTATTTAAATCATAAGCGTCAGGGTTATCTTCAATTAAATTCCTAAGGCGAATAGTTTGATTGGGCGTCGGTGATATTGCGACCCTATTTCCGTCAGCTCCCCAAGACGAAATTGCGCACTTTACAAAATCACTCTCAAGCTTAGTTGAATGTTTTGAGTCTAAAAGCGATAGAAAGAAAATGAGCCTTTCCCATCGACTGGACAAGCTAGATACTGAAAAACATGAATCTGCGGACTCTTTGTCTGTGGCATTCTACTACTTGATAACTCATGCCTGAGAAATTTAAACATCTTTGATGTACTAATAATTTATATTCTTCTAAAGCACTTAGAATGCCACAACGTGGACTATGAATGAACTGTTACCATCAAGCCGTGTGACCACAAATTATAGGTGCATTATTTTGTAATTTACTGATTTTAGAGGTCAAATCATACCGTTCAAAATTTGTTATTTGATTTTCTGCGGTTTCATGAAATTTTATTGCAATAAAATCAATACCTTGCCGCTCATGAAGGTTCTAAACTTTACTGGTGTCCTCAAGACGTACAACTTAAAGCACTTACGATTTGACAACTAACCTCCTTATTTTTTTATCCAGACAAATTTGATGGATTAACAAATACTAGCTTGTGGACCATTCAGCGCCATCGGGTAAATCATGTGGACCAAATACAAAATGTAAAGCTCTGCGGGCTCCTTGTTGTGCTTTTGGGGACTTGTGAAGTAACAGCGGCCGCATGAGTAGTGCACCATCTTTTTTGACTTGGCAGATAACTTCTTGAGGTTTTGAGCTTTCATCTAGGTGAGAACCTGGAACTACACGCAGTGCACCATTTCTCTCTTCGTCATGCTCTAAATGAATTCTCACGATTAAAAGTGACTGCAGAACCTGCCTAGGAGGCTGAGCATAAATAATTCCTTTTTTTGCATTTCAACCTGATCATTGTTCAGAATTAATTTTTTCGACAACTGGAATACTAAGATCTCTGTGGCGCGTAACGTACCAATTATTAGTAGTGTCTTTGTTAAAATAATTGCACGGAACTAATACAGCATCATTATGCAGTAACTTATTTACATGGGCGTTTCCACCAATTATCTCACCGAGGGACTTCACTCAGTCGTAATAAAGTAGATTTCTGGTGCCCATAATAGAGCCTATTTTATAGAGATAGTTGAGCTGTAAGAGTCAGTACATGTATGTGTAATTTAGTGTAATAACATTTCCACCCTAAACATTGCAAACTATCGATCACGGCTTAACCAGCAAGCAATAAGTGTCGATAGTTTTACTATTTGCAACCTCAACTTGATTCGCTTGCGCCAGCGTTAACCGTATTATTTCAATACAATCAAGCGTTTAAAGAATAAACGCATATAATAGGAAAATTTTTTTAATGAAACTTTATACTTTAGCAGCATGCTCTATATGCCTTTTAATGTTCAATACCGTTAGCTTAGCTGGCTCATCAGACATAGACCCCCGAGCATCATGCAGTGTCCATAAGAAATATATACCATTTACAGACATTGGCACGATTACTGGAGCAGATTGCCTAATCACGCTAGATCCTGCATCTACTAAAATTGCCGCAAAAGTCGGGGGCACCGTTGTTATCGCGGCAATATGTGCCGTGGTCACTATAGAAACAGATGAAATTTTAGAGCCTATATGCGAGCTGATATTAGAAGCGGGATATTCAGCTTTCGTAGAGCCTGCAATTACAGGTTGTGCGGATATGAACAGAGGAACTGATATTCACTTGAGTCTAGATGTTGTTCCTCCAAGTGGCGACGTAAATGCTTATTGCGATTAATACATAGTACCGAGAGGGTTTATTTAACTAATTGTAATAGCTGCACTAAATTATGAATTTGAAAATAAACCCTACTCACTCTTGAATGCAGAGATAGCTTTCAGCTATAGACCTGAAGCCCAATGAAACGAAAAATCACTGTACGGACTGAAAACCATATCTATTTTTGGGGATACGCCAAAATACACATTTTCTGAAAATTTTGGGTTTAGTACCATTCTGTAGTTACCTCTTGTAAGCAGTCGGTAATTTTCGCATATCTCAAAATAGGTCTTTTGTGACATGCGTGTTAAGTAAAGCCTAAAGAACGTAACTTTATTACGGTAGCCGAACTTGATCTATTGCTTAGTGGTGCGACAAAGGCTTGCCACCTCGTCCGCAACAAAGCTATTTTGCTCACGATGTTTTGGCATGGCCTTCGTGTTTCAGAACTCTGTGAACTCAAATGCAGCGACCTTAATGAGAAACACGCACGTCTGTTCGTAATGCTCAGGCGTTGCTCGGCGCCGACAACGCAATAGCCTTGTTCTTGTGTCAACTCATGACTATTACTACCCATCAAAATTCTCCCTAATAAACAGATTCGTAAACAGCGCTTAACTCCAAAAATACAAGCTATGATCATCGTGCGAGAAACTGGTAAAGCCTCCCATGGTGATCCGATCAAGCTTTCCGTCAAATGGGCAAACTTGATGCCAAATTCGGCCGCCAGCAAAAAAGATAAGGTCCCCTACTTGTGGCGTTATGGGCCACCGCGCAATGCTTTCGAAATACCGGTCCCTCTCTAAACTGAAGTGTGGGTAGAGTTCAGTATGAACTTCATCGGGTGTGCTGCCCCATTCGAGATCGTATAAACACAACTCCCCTCCTCGCTCCGGCACCTGAAGCACAACGAAGAAGCTTAACTGATCATGCAATTGCGTCTGCTGGCTAAGGCCCTTCATCGATTTGTATTCATTGACAAACTCATTACCGGCATGAACATGCAGGCCCAGGGTGCCCGGCTTTAGAACGCGAATAACCGATGCGCCATAGAGTTCGTCATCAGCCGTAGCTGGGCAAGTAACGTGTCTCCCGCCCGCCATTTACTCGAATACTTTAGTTGGCCTGTCATCCAAATCAAGCTCGCAGTGTTAGAGCAGTTGGCTTCTAAATAAGCGCGTGTTTTGCAAGTATCTCCCTAAGTCAGCTTGGGCGATCATCAATGGCTCACCAAGAATTGTAGTGGGGTAAGCAGGAGTGCTCAAGAGCCGCCTGAACCATCTGGGCAGTGCGCGCTTAATGCAATCGAAGCTATCCCGGATAAAGAAAAACAAACCCTAGGAATGCTATGAGACACTTTTTGGTAAAACACTGGGGCGCAACTTTCGGTTCAATAAGCCACTTTATTCGCTGGATGCATCCATCATTGATCTATGTCTATCCGTTTTCCCATAGGCTGATTTCCACACCACCAAGGGTGCGATTAAACTACACGTAGGTTTAAATCCTGATGGCTCTACTTGCCTGAGTTCGTTAACATCACTGAGGGGAAATGTGCGGATGTTACAGCAGGCCGAAGGATCAACTTTCCCAAAGGGAGTATTATAATGATGGATAAGGGCTACAACTACTACCCGTGGTATAAATAATTGAATCATAAAGGATTAAGCTTTGTGACTCAGCTAAAGAAAAATGCCAAGTACCGCGTTGTTAAACACCACGCCATCCTAAAAAACAAAGGAATCAATAGCGACCAAACGATTGAATTCAAAGATTATTCATGAACTAATCGCAGTTGCACCGTTAGATTTACACCCTCATCACTAGCGATCCGGTGATAGTAATCTGCGATCTATCTGATTCTGCAGCCGCAACTACGCAATCTGGCGGTCCTTGTCGCACTGGCTGGTGTCTTTGCCAGTTCCGTTCTGTGGACCGACCTTGGTGTTGCAGCGATTATCGCCACACTAAGTCTAAGTGCGGCTTAGCCGATAATACGGTTAGCACTCGCGGAGATAACGGCGGCCAAGACCTGGCAATCCGGGCCCCATGATTTAGTGACTTAAAAACAAACGGTAATGATTAAACGTACGTCACGTATAAAGCGGGCTTACTGAGTTACACTACATTATGCATCGCATTAAAGTCAGCTATCTACTCATCTTCTCTCTGTTCTTGCTGGGCATAGAGAGTACGGTTGAATCCGCGACAATTGAGCATTTACATGATGGAGATTCCGTTGTTCATATTGGTGATAGCGACCTTGCTTCACCTCACGCAAACGACAACAATGACCATTGCACGCATTGCTGTCACATTCATCCAAGCACGTTAGCTGGCAATCCTTCCTGTAGTTTTAATGTTGTTGTCTCAAACCGAAGATTTGTGTTCGACGGTTCACACCGTGTATACCACCCTCTCGGTCCACCAACCCCTCCTCCTAATACATAAATCCCAATCTAAGCTTTAGTTTTACACCCTAGATCTATGAACTGCGCATGTTCGCAGGCCTAGCATGTACCTTTTTTATTGTAATCGGATTATGATTTATGAACACACGACACTTAGTCGCTGTCCTTCTCGTGGGCAGCATATCGGCCAATGGTTGGGCCGCTGAATTTCAAGAACGCCCTACCAGACCGTCAATTCCAACGTCGCCCAATACCGCTGTGGTGAGCTTTGTAAGCAAAATGCTTGCAGAACACCCTCAAGTTAAGGCCGCTCAATTTGCCGCTAACGCAAGTCAGTCGCTCCAGTCTGCGGCGGCTAAACCTCTTTACAACCCAGAGCTTGATTTTGAGTTAG
>JAESTB010000033.1 GCA_016763815.1 Arenicella sp. | reverse complement strand
GAACGGATCAAAATGCCCGTAATGCCTTCACTTTTCGTTGAAAAACTTGCCAATAGCTCGCTATTGGCTGCGTTTTCCGCCTCAATTGAAGACATTCCAAACACTTTTTATCTCGTCCTTGAGTTATGTTGAGGTCTCATTGTTTTAATGGGTTTCATTAGCGGTCAATCAAACTCGTTATTTTAGCCAATTTTATTCGCTTGTTCAGGCAAGCTCCTTGTTCCACAATACATCTTCATGGCCTAAACGCAGGTTAATGATTCTTGCTGTGACAAATAGTAAGTCTGAAAGTCGATTTAAATACTGACGGGTAGTATCACAAACGGGTTCCGCCTGGTGCAATGTCACCACATCGCGTTCGGCTCGTCGCGCGATAGATCTAGCCATATGACACACTGCAGCGGCCTCGCTGCCGCCCGGTAAGATAAAATCTTTAAGTGGTTCAACGGATTCATTAAAATGATCGATTTTACTTTCAAGCATTTCGATCTTCTGTTGCTTGATAAAGCTCTGGCCGGGCATGCTGATCTCACCACCGATATTGAAAAGATCGTGTTGAATGGAGGTGAAAAAAGGCGTTAGCTCATCATCGCCCAGCTTGCAAATCATCAGGCCGATAACACTGTTTAGTTCATCAACTGCGCCCATTGCGTTCATCCGCGGATGATTTTTGGCGATACGTTCACCACCGCTTAGGCCAGAAGTGCCGTCGTCGCCTGTGCGCGTGTAAAGTTTGCTTAGTCTATTTCCCATATTTTATTCCTCAATATGTATGCCCATCATATTGTCAATTTATGTTGTCGCTAGTTACCAGTTTGAGCTTCGTAAATTGGTAGCGATAGTGAGAATATTACACCATCAGAGCTGAGTAAGTTGCGAGCAAGCACGTCGCCACCGTGAAAGCTAGCGATCAGCTTGACGATGTAAAGGCCCATGCCTAAGCTTATTTTCTGTGCGTCTTTACGCCCTAGCGAAACAAGCGGTTCAAAAATCCGTTCAGCCATACCCTCGGGCAACCTTGATCCTTGGTTAATAATATCAATTTGCGCGAAGTTGTCGAGTCGTCGTGCTTTGAACACGATTGCTGTTCCTGGCGCTGCAAAATCGATCGCGTTGTCGACCAGCTTATCTAAGGCTTGAGCAATATAGTCTGGCGCAATTTCCACCATCAATGGCCGCGAATGAATCACAACTTCAAAACTCTGTTCGGGATTCGAAAAATTATATCCGTCGACGTAGCTCTCAACTAGTTCAATTAAATCAACAAGCTCGCGGGTTTCTGATTGCATCGCCTGTTCTAGGTTAGCCGCCTCTGTAAGGTTACGCACGATACTGCCGATACGATTAACACCATTTTTAGCTCGTTCCATATATTTGCTATTGGCTGACTCGGGAATTTCAAGAGACAAGTTATGCAGCGAGGAGTTGACGACGTTTAGCGGATTACTCACTTCATGTGCGAGAGTATCTGGTAAGCCACGAAGATAGTTCGTGTATTGCGATAGACGCTCTAACATATTACTAACTGAGCGAGACAAATCGCCTATTTCGTCGCCCGACTTAGCTTCTGCTAAGAGTTTTTGATGAATGATTCGGCCGTTTCGATCAATCGCC
Organism: Arenicella sp.; assembly: GCA_016763815.1. Taxonomy (GTDB): domain Bacteria; phylum Pseudomonadota; class Gammaproteobacteria; order Arenicellales; family Arenicellaceae; genus Arenicella. The sequence continues at coordinate 6,677 of JAESTB010000033.1, read as the reverse complement.
GTTTCGGTAGCATTTCGCAGTCGACGTATACGAAGCGTTAAGCGAGATGCAGACAGTAATAGCGCAGTAGCCACCGTAACAAGTACCAATAGCGTCACGCTGATAACATTTTCAAGCGTCTCTTTTTGTTGGCCGAGAATTTGATTCGTGCTTTGCTCGACCACGACTACACCGGGTATCTCGTCGCCTAAGTAAATCGGGTGAGCTGACATCAAAATTGATCCACGTCGGTCTAGCGATGGCTGTCTGGCGGTACTGATCTCGCCCGCAAGTGCACGCTCGATGATCGCATCATTTCGTTGTTGCACACTGGCGTTTTGCTCCTTCAAGTCAGCTGTTGGCTGTTCAATAATATACGAAAAAATGGTCTGTAATGAATTTGTGTAGTAATAGCTAAGTGTGTCCCAAATGTCGTCCTCTGACGATGGCTTGCCCGCTTGGGTGTATTCGCTTTCTGAAATGATATTGCCGACTACGGCGGTGGGGCGCTTTTGCTTGTTAAACACCCATATGCGTGCATCGGAGCGATTCAGCGCTTTTAAAATTTTGGCAATTTCGGGTGATTTGAATAACAGTCGAGAAAAATTGTCGTCGTCGTTCTTAGGCGTTGTGGTTACCAGCGTTTCGATTTTTAGAGATTTTGGGTCATCTACGTCGGCTACTTCGAGTTTTATTCGTGTATCTGAGGACACCATAAAACGTGGTATGCGTAGCTCTACATTATAGCCATCGTTGGTTAAACCTAGTTCGGCCGCAAGGTCATAGTTGGGTTTACCAGTAATCGGGTATTGCCAATCTTTATCCATCAGGTAAATGCTCATGCGGCCGCTGTCGCGCGCGATCAGCGTGTAGCGTTGCTCGGGGCGATCGGGTGCTCGCAGCGTCAAGCGTAGGTGGTCAGCGGTGTTGACCCTTAAAAAGCCTCGCTGCCTAAAGACCACTGAGTCGTCAGTGACTTTAAACATAGCGTAAATGAAGTTGCCGCGGTAGCCGAGTAAATGATCGACTGAAATCGAGCCAATGTCAGGGTCGGCGATATTGTCGCGGTCTGCTACATAGGTGGTTGCCTGGTTGGCTTGTTCGCCCCAATCGTTTAGGTCGCCGTTAAGGTTAATATAGGCTGGTAGCGTTACCGCATATATTTCATTCTCATCGGTATCGTCAGGGTTGATGATAAAATCTTCGGCGAAAAGTTCTGGCCGGTCATGCAGAACGATGGCGACCGCTCGGGAGGTTAAACTCAAGGCATTTTCTTGTCCGCTCAATAGAAACGTTTTCATGTCGCGCACGTACACATACGACATCCAAGGGATTAGCAGTAGTAACAGTGCTACCATTAGTAGCTTGGTGCGAATTGAAAAGCCTACGCGCATCAATGTTGTCTAGTCGGTTTGCGTTGCATGGTCACAGTAAACTAGGCATTGCTTATTTGCCAGTATTCCACTTATAGCCAACACCAAAAACGGTTTGAATGTTTTTCAAGTCTGGATCAATCTCTTTGAATTTATTTCTAATTCGGCGGATATAGCCATTAATAGTGTTGCGTTCGACGTAACCCTGTCGGGTGATTTGCATCATATTTTCATAGGTTTTTACATGACCAGGGTGGCGAGCCATAGATTCGATTAACCAGAACTCAGTCAGGGTTAAGCTTAGCTCTTTGCCCTTCCAGCTAATAGCCATACTGTTTTCATTGATTTCAAGATCGTCTATCTTCAATGTGTCGTTGTCTTTGTCGTCGCTGGTTGGTTGCGCAAGGCTGTCGACTATTCGAAACAATGAATTTATCCGCACACTAAGAAATTGCATATTTAGCGGCTTGGTTAGATAATCCCAGGCATCTAAACGAAGTCCAGAAACCCTGTCGATATCAGTATCTCGAGCGGTTAAGAAAATAATCGGCAGGGTTGGCGACAGTGAACGAAGGTCTCGACACAAGTCAAAGCCACCATCCATTTCGTTTTCGAGCATGATGTCTAAGATCGCTAAGTCAGGCATGTCGGCGCGCATACCCGCCAGCGCTTCTGGCCGATTCTTATAGGTATCAACTTCATAGCCAGACTTTTGTAGCGCGTCTCGATAGTTTTCACGTTGATCAAAGTCGTCTTCGACGATTGCTACTCTTCTGGCCATGTTTGATTCGCTCGCTTTGGTTAATTTTACTGATTCGCTCAGGTAACGGACTAACTTTGTGGATATTTTGCCTTAATACCGGCAACTAAACACAAAATCTGAAAAAAACCATAATTAAACCATTATTTTATCCCGAAATAGACATTTAAGAGGCGTTTAATAGAGTAATCAGATAAGTAATTGATTTTTACTGTGGATCTATAAAATTTCGCAATGACTGGTGCTCTACAAATACCAGATCAAAATGACGAGAAAGGTTCGCGTTTGGGGAATTTCAAATTTTTATCTGAAATGTGTTCTAAACCAAAGAAGAGTAAATGGATAAGTAAATATCATGAATCAGCAATACTTTGTTCCCGTAAGCGACGACCAAATTTATAACCATCCCGAGCAAATTGAAGGGCCGCTTGTGCCTTATATCGCGGGTATGGAATGTCATGAATGGTTATCGATTGAGATTAATCCCGATGAGTCCGAGTCGCTAGGCATGGTTGCAAGGCGTGCTAAATCTGTGACCTCAAAGCTTCGGTTGGCATACAGCGCAAGTTAGTAACTCGTCCATAACAGTAAACGACGGGTAGTTAACTCGATTGCTATTTATATCGATGTATAAACAGCGTTAGTTACGCTGACACAGAACTAATCAACGCTAGCCATGGACGGTACCTAGTGATTCAATTTTCAAACATCCAGCCCGAGCTCTTTTTGCCATTCAAGCTGGTACTCCACGTGACTATACACCCCGTCATTGTCGGCTTGATAATGTTGCGTGTAATAATCTAGCTCTGAACTGATTCTTTTTATAGCATCGACTAAACGTATGACGTCGGAAGGTGTGTTGTACAAGCTCAGGCTTACTCGAACCATTCCCCGCTTTCTATTGATAAAACTTTCCTGCTGTTCCTCAGCAATATTACTCAAATCCAATTGCCACAATTCTTCTTTAAGCAAACTACTGACGTAGGGATGCGCGCAGAAGCATTCGTTTCTCACTGCGATGGCAAAATAGTCGTTTAAAATCGCCGCTAACAATCCATGATCTATCTGGCTATGATTAATTGCCAGCGCCCCTGTACGTGGTAATTCAGGATCGCCATAAATCGTTAGCTCGTTTATGCTCTCTAAGCCGTCAATAAGATCTAGCATTAGCGCATTTTCTTTTGCTTTGATCGCGTTTAAGCCGCTTAAGCCATCTAAGCTATAGTGCATCAGCTCATGTAACACCGCCGCCAATGCAATCGCGCCGACAATATTTGGTGTGCCCGATTCTTCTCTTGTCGTTTCATCGTCAGACAACTCAAAGTCGTAGAAGCTTACCCGCGACACTGAGCCACCACCAAGGTCTTGGCCTGATAGGTTTTTAAGCAGCTTACGCTTTGCTATAAGCACACCAGGGGCCATCGGGGTATAGACTTTGTGGCCAGAAAACACCAGAAAGTCAGCGTTCAGATGATCCAGTTCTGTTGGCCCATGAGCGACGCTTTGAGCTGCATCAATCAAAACCAAAATGTCGTATTTATGAGCTATTTGGCAGATGGTCTTAATTGGGTTGCTTATGCCGCTGACGTTACTGACAGATGATACGGCTATATAGTTTATTTCATCGGCATGCTGCTGACAGAGCTGTGTTAATTGTGATAGATCGATAGTGCCGCTAGTAGCGCCTTGGCCCTCAAGCGGTAAATAAATAACTTGGTTGCCGAATTGTCGGTGCGGTAGGTCATTCGCGTGGTGCTCCATTGACGAGACTAAAACAATATTACGTTCGGGCCTAGCATGATGCAGCCCGCGAGCGACGCGGTTGATCGCCGCGGTAGTGCCGGCACCGCTAAAAACCGATGCGTATTTTTTTTCATCAGCCCCAACAAATTTCAGCACCGTTTGATGTGCCCACTCTAATGCCTTAGTCGAAACCTGAGCTGAACTATGCACATAACTATGGGTGTTCGAATAATGCGGTAGTAGTTTGCAGATCGTTTCTAAGGCTTTCGCAGAGGCTAGGGGCGATGCCGCGCCATCTAAATGAAGGCGCGTTAGGCGTTTGCCGTCAGCGGTCGGATATTGGGTGTCGATGCCGATAAATTTGGGGTTGCTTTGCATAGCGGTGATTATACGGGGCAATTGTGGCGTGGTCGATGAAAGACTTTGACACAAATCATAACTATTGATGTTGTATGATGTACGCACACTGAACTAACTATAAGAAATCTTAATGATGAAGAAAGCAGCTCCCCTACTGTTAACCGTGAGCCTTAGTCTGGGTTTAGCGGCATGCGGTCAACCTGAAAATGCCGAAGATGTGTCTGAGTTAGTCAAAGAGACAATCAATGAATCACAAGAAATGAGCAAAGACACTAGCCCAGCTATTGAGGCTGCCAACCCATTTTTTCAGCAAAGCAGCCTTTATATGCAGTTCCCTGCATTCGATAAAATCTCAAATGCGCATTATGCACCAGCGTTTGAAAAAGGAATGGCTGAGAATCTAGTCGAAGTTGAAGCGATTGCTAACAACCCAGAGCCAGCAACGTTTGAAAATACCATGCTTGCAATGGAAAAGGGCGGCCAAACCTTATCTCGCGTTGCGTCGGTGTTTTTTGCCTTATCATCGGCTCATACTAACGACGACATAAAAGCTCTACGTACTGAGATAGCGCCTAAGTTATCGGCTCATTCAGATGAGATTTTACTGAACTCAATGCTGTTCGCCCGAATTAAGGCGCTTCATGATCAGTTGCCAGCGTTGAAATTGGATGCCGAATCAGATCGTTTGGTCAAAGAAAGCTATAAAGACTTTGTCGGGGCAGGCGCGCAACTTTCGGATCAAGATAAAGTAAAACTAAAAGCACTTAATTCAGAGCTTGCCACCTTAACCACTCAATTTAGTCAAAACGTACTTGAAGAAGTAAACGCCAACGCAATTGTGGTCGATGATGTTGAGCAACTAGCGGGTCTTAGTGATACGCAGATTGCGTCGGCCGCTGAAGCGGCTAAAGCCCGTGACCTTGATGGTAAATATGTTTTACCGCTATTAAATACCAGCCAGCAGCCGTCGATGGCATCGCTCGAAAACCGTCAATTACGTGAACGTATTCTCAATACCTCACAAGGCCGAGGTAGCTCAGGCGGAGAGTATGATAATCGCGAATTAGTATCGAAAGTATTCAAATTGCGCGCACAACGAGCGCAATTATTGGGCTACGCCAATCATGCGGCATACCAACTGGTAAGCCAAACCGCTAAGACAACCGATGCGGTTAATACGCGTCTCTCAACCTTAGCGCCAGCTGCGGTTGCAAACGCCAAGAAAGAAGCTGCCGACCTACAAGCAATTGTCACTAAGCAAGGTGGTGATTTTGAGTTAGCGGCATGGGATTGGGACTTCTACACTGAAAGACTAAGATCCGAACGCTACAACTTTGATGCGTCGCAGTTAAAGCCATACTTAGAGATGGAAAACGTTTTGGTTAATGGCGTATTTTATGCCGCCGAGCAGATCTATGGCTTAACCTTTAAGGCTCGCCCCGACCTGCCGACGTATCACCCAGATGTGAAAGTTTGGGAAGTGCTCGACGCTGATGGTTCAACTTTGGCGTTATTTATTCAAGACTTTTATGCGCGCGAATCTAAACGTGGTGGTGCTTGGATGAATGCTTACGTATCTCAATCCAAATTGATGGGTACCCAACCAGTGGTCGCTAACCATCTAAATGTGCCGAAGCCGCCAGCAGGCGAGCCTACGCTGTTAACTTGGGACGAAGTTACTACTATGTTTCATGAATTCGGTCATGCCCTGCACGGTATGTTTTCTGACGTAAATTACCCAACATTCGCCGGTACCTCAGTGCCGCGTGATTTTGTTGAGTATCCATCGCAGGTCAACGAGATGTGGGCCGATTGGCCTCAAGTGTTGAGCAACTATGCTAAGCATTACAAAACCGGCGAAGCGATGCCGCGTGAACTTCTTGATAAAGTATTTGCCAGTTCTAAATTTAACCAAGGCTATGCCACCACTGAGTACTTAGCGGCTTCATTATTAGATCAAGCGTGGCACCAGTTGACGCCGGAGCAGGTACCTAATGCTGATGGTGTGCTTGAATTTGAAGCTCAAGCGCTTGCCAAAGCTGGGATTAAGTTAGATCAGGTGCCACCGCGTTATCGCACCAACTATTTCTCACACATCATGGGCGGTTATTCGGCCGGGTATTACTCTTATATTTGGAGTGAAGTACTCGACGCCGATTCGGTCGAATGGTTTAAAGAGAATGGCGGCATGACTCGAAAAAATGGCGACCACTTCCGCAAGACCCTGCTTTCTCGTGGTGGCTCTGAGGATGCAATGATCATCTTTAGAAACTTCCGTGGCGCTGAGCCTAATATTCAACCTTTACTAGTACGTAAAGGTTTGACGGGAAAATAGTACTCAGTTTGATAGCAGTAGCGTCGGCTGCAAACACCGACGGCTACTGTTGTTAATCCGATAAAAAATAGAGAGTTTGACTCTCTGTTTTTTAATTGATATTGTCTATCTATTGATAGATAGTTCG
>JAESTB010000433.1 GCA_016763815.1 Arenicella sp. | reverse complement strand
CGGGTAACTGGCATACAAAGCACACCATTGGCGATTACCGCTTTAGATAGCGAGGCCTTAGAAGAAAATCATGTGACCAATATTTACGATTTGCGCGGCATGGCGCCAAGTTTGCAGATTCGTTATAACGGTGACCATGGTGTTACATTGGTTTTTATTCGTGGCCAAGGCGCGATAAACCAAACAGAAGCAGGTGACCAAGCTGTAGCATTCTATACCGACGGGATATTTTCAGCGCGGTCACAAGGCTCTACCGCGCTAATGTATGACATGGAGCGTGTCGAAATTTTACGTGGCCCCCAAGGCACCTTATTTGGTCGTAACTCCACTGCGGGCGCGGTCTCTCTTATTACAAATCGCCCGCAGCTGGATGAGTTTTCAGGCAGTGCCAGCCTGACTGTTGGTAGTCGTGATCGACAGGAAATTAGGGCTGTATTGAATGCGCCAATTACTAAAAATTGGGGTATCCGAATTGCTGGTGTCACTGACGAGCAAGAAGGCGAAACACGTTTTCCTTCAGGTAATCAATTTGCTTCGTCGCGTAACTATGGAACTAAAGATTTATCATCGATTCGATTGAGTTCATTATATCAACCGTCGGATAAGGCGACATGGCTTTTGTCGTATGAAAATTTCGCTAACAAAGGTACCGCTGATCTTCCTTCATTCGACTCTGACAACCGCGTCAATAATGCCACTGCGGCGGGCAACGTCGACTTAACGACAGATACTGTTCGGACACGTTTTGACTATGACTTTGATAATGGTCTAACGGCAAGCTATATTGGTGGCTATACCGATATGAGCCAAAGCCAGATTTACGGTAACGAATTTCAAGGTGATACACGAAACACAACCTCATCAGGTCATTCGGCAACTCAGCACGAGATACAGCTAAAAAACTCTGATGACGCTCGGTTTCGTTGGACTACTGGCTTGTTCTATTTTGAAGAAGACAATGATATTCGTTTCGATATCTTGCACGGGAGTTGGGGCTTTACAGGGCAAGACGGCGCTGGCCAATTTAATGCTGACGGCACGTCAGACAATACTGTGTTATCTACCTTTGTTCAGCCAAGCCGTGGTTTAGAGTCTAAGAGCGCCTATTTTCAAGGCACTTATGATATTAACGATAGTGTGCGAGTAACTGGGGGTATTCGATATACTGATGATACTCGTGAAGATATCGGTGGTCGTAGTATTGATTGCACCTTTGCACAAGGCCCAGGGCCGATATCTATTACTGCTCCAAACCAAGCTGCAATTCAAGCATCAGGTGAGCAAGGTTGTTACTATCGCCAGATTAACGATATGCAAGGCGATTGGTCAAATACAACCTATCTCGCCAGAGCTGAATGGGATTTGAGCGATGATGTTTTATTGTTCGCATCGTACGCAACTGGCTGGAAATCGGGCGTATTGCAGGACGGCAATAATGCTAGCCTAACGAACTCTAACGAGAACCCGGATATAGCGTCGAACAACTTGTTGCCTCAGCAACCAGAAGAAAACGACAGTTTAGAGTTGGGTATTAAGTCGAAGCTTTTTGATGGTCGAATGACGTTTAATGCTAACGTGTTCTTGATGGACTACACCGACATGCAGGTGACTGCCGCGGTTATCAACCCGGTAACTGGTGAGTCAACTCTGACCAATACTAATGCTGGTTCGGCGACTGTTAAAGGCTTTGAGTTTGAGTCGCAATACTTGGTTGGCGAGAATGGTAGTTTATCGGTTACTGGCTCGGTGCTCGATGCAAAATATGACGAATTTTTAGGTCAAGAAACGATCTTCAATAATCAAAATGGTTTACGTTGGAATTCGTGTGGCATTGGTGCCGCAGCCGGTGGCGGTTGCATCAATGGTATTTGGGATTTTGCTGGAAACACTTTACCGAACGCACCAGACTTCTCGATTAACGTTAGTTATAAGCATCGCTTCGAATTACAAAATAGCGGCGTTGTTATTCCTCGCTTGAGGGTGAGTTATCAGGGTGATACTTTCTTGACTCAGGAAAATCGTGGTGACCGCGATCCTGGTACATTTAGCGCATCAGATCCAGGTGAGACTGGTTTTGATATTCAAGAGTCGTATGCCAAAGTTGATGTCAGTGTGTCATATTCGAGCCCGGAGCAACGGTGGACGGCTGAATTGTATGCTAACAACATCACTAATGAAGCGATTAAGCAAGAGCTTCAGTTAGGTGGTGTTCGAAGTGCATATACTTGGGCGCCTTCACGTGAAGTAGGCTTGCGTGTAAGCTATGATTTTAACTAAATGCTGCAAATAAGTTATCGTAATCCATTGGTTCTTTAACTTTCGAGCCCAGTCATTTGGCTGGGCTCTTTTTTTATCGCAAGGGTGTTGGTCAAAATGACAAGGTCATCTAAAAGCAGCTTGTATGATAATCGAGGCATAATGTGAGAAGTAATAATAGAATTCAAAAAGTCGTCATCGTTGGCGGTGGAACGGCGGGCTGGATCGCCGCGTCCGCGTTGGCCAGAGTTTTGGGTACAGAGCAGGTCTCGATTACATTGATCGAGTCTGATCAAATAAGCACTATTGGCGTTGGTGAAGCGACTATTCCTCCGATTAGAGATTTTCATCGGATGTTGGGCCTAAGCGAAGCCGATTTTGTGCGACGAACTCAGGCGACCTTTAAACTCGGGATTGAATTTGCTAATTGGGGCGTCGAAGGAGACTCGTATTTTCACCCGTTTGGAGAATATGGTCGAGAATTTGATTCGGTGGCATTTCATCATTATTGGATGCGCGGTAAGTCTATCGACAATGAATCTAGTCATGGCGTTGGTCATTTAGACCAATACTCGCTTTGCACCGTTGCGGCAATGGCGGGTAAGTTTGCACCTAATAGTAGTGACCCTAATTCTATCTTGTCGGCCATTGGCTACGCTTATCACTTTGACGCTTCACTTTATGCGCAATTGTTGCGTGAGTATTCACAAGGCCTAGGTGTGCGACGCATAGAGGGAATGGTTACCTCGGTTGAACAACAATCAGATTCGGGTTTTATTAAGACCGTCACATTAGAGTCTAAGGAGGTGGTCGAAGGTGATTTATTTATTGACTGCACCGGGTTTGCAGCTCTGTTGATAGACAAAACGCTGGGCGTTGAATTTGAAGACTGGGGGCATTATTTGCCTTCTGATAGAGCACTTGCGGTGCAGACCGAGAATACTGAGAGCTCGATTTTACCGTACACTAAATCTATCGCGCATGCGGCTGGCTGGCAATGGCGTATACCCTTACAGCATAGAACTGGCAACGGGATTGTCTATTCAAGCAACTATATGTCTGATGAGCAAGCTAAGGTTCAGTTGTTTGAAAACCTAGAGGGCGAGATGATTAGTGAGCCAAAGTCTATTAAGTTTAGAACCGGAAGGCGGCGGCAGTCATGGAGCAAAAATTGCATTGCAATCGGACTGTCTTCAAGCTTTCTCGAGCCGCTAGAGTCCACCTCTATTCATCTAATACAAACAGCTGTATCGCGTTTGTTGACGCTTTTCCGGGGCAAGAATTTGATCAGGCTGATATTAATCAATACAATAATGGTGTAAATCAGGAGTTAGACTTCATTCGTGATTTTATCATATTGCATTATCATGTAAATCAACGGACAGAACCAATGTGGCAACACTGCAGAGAAATGCAGATCCCAGAAAGCTTGAAACATAAAATTGAGCTATTTGAAAATCGTGCTCGAATAGTTGATGGTCGATATGATCTTTTTAAGAAAGCAAGCTGGTTGGCGGTAATGCAGGGGCAGGGCGTCACCGCT